>CAYQLL010000020.1:0-11352 GCA_964418405.1 uncultured Christensenella sp.
CGCACATAGTTCAACTCGTGTCACACCGACCCCGCGTAGCGGGGGAGCGTGTCCCTCAGTGCAAGCGACAATGCTTTGAGATTTGTTTTTATTAGTCTTCAATACCCAATAAAAAGTCAATTGACACATGAAACAATTTACTTATCTTTATTAGCATATCAAAATCGCATTCTCTTTCATTATTTTCCCAATATGATATCGTTCTAACTGAAATATTTAACTCTTTAGCTAGTTCATTGCGAGTTTTATTTTGTTCCAATCTTAATTCTTTTATTCTTTCACCAAATTTATTCATAAAAATATTTTAGAACAAATTATTCCAAAATGGTTGACTTGGAACAAAATGTTCTATATAATATAGATATAAACAAAAAAAGGAGAAAAATATGAAAAAAACAAAATTGCTTTTGTCGCTTAGCTTAATGTGCCTAAGTATTGCTGTCCTTTGCTTTGGTGTGTTTTCCGCACTTAGTGTGTCGTACTCCATCTCTGGTACAATAAACTATGAGATAACTGACGTGTTTGCAAAAATAAACACAAAAGTGTTTAAGGTGGCGGGAGTGCAAGATTCAAGCACAATGCAAACAAATGTGGACACACTCGCAACAACTAAACTAGACGACATTGCGGGTACAACATACATTGACTCTGGTATAGAGATTGCTGAGTATGACTCCGAAAGTACATCGGATGACGGAACAAGACAGAATGTTAAAATTACTCTGGATAGTACGTATATGACCTACTATGTTGTCATAAATGTTGCCAACCAAGCAAGTAAGGCAATAAATGCACAACTAACCGACAATACAACCTACACAAATCTAAACACCGCAAACAAACTTATCCAAAACGGAATTGCGAAAGACGAAACAAAAAACCTAGTTGTTGCATTCTCTGTTGCGGATAAAACCACAAACGTTAGTGTGGCGATTGACTACTCAGTGGAAGTTAGTTACACAAAATATTTTAGATATGGCGTTGTCCTAACCGACGACACAAACATGCAATTCTATATGAATCTTGGAACATATAACGGCGAACCAATTCGTTGGAATATGGTTTCCGCAGACGGTACAACGAAATATGACTCAACTAATTATGCAACCGACAAGACAGACTCTAGTTTCATATCCAGCCTTAAAGGCAAGGCAATCTTTGTTCAGAATAGATACACAGAGAAGAGTAAGTTCAATGACTCGACGTCCAATGGAAATACCTATAATGGGAGTGTGATACAAACCTATCTAAAAGGACTGGAAACATTTGGAAGTGCCAACGCCTATGGTATAACCACCGACCCGGGTTGCATTGCATCTTACACAACAAACGAGGGTGGTGCGGTTGAAGGCGACAAATTCTGGCTTTTGAGCAAGTCTCAAGCAGAGACATTCTTTGCCGACGAAGCATCTCGCCGGTACTATGATGCGAATGGGCAAAATCCGGCAGCTTGGTGGCTCCGTTCGCCTAATCCGGATTATTCGAATCAAGCATTTAGTATACGCTACTATGGGGCTGTCTATTGGTATACCGGGGTGGGTGAGTATAACGCGGTTCGTGCGGCTTTCCAATTGGCATGAGGAATAGCCAACAAAGCGATATTAAAAGTACAATTTTGCAAAAATATCAATCAAAAAATATAGATGTGTAATGGGGTGCACATCTATATATTTTTATCGTTCTAAAAAAATAGTTTTATTTCTAACTTTCCAAAAGTTAATACCATCATTTTGTTTGTTATTTTCTTTGTTTTGTAATAAAATAATCTTATCGGAGAATAAAATGAAAAACAAACTTATGATAATCTTTAATTGCCTAATGTTTGCACTTATTATAACTGGAGATTTACTATATATGCTCGTTTTCCCAGCAAACCTTTGGGTGAAGGGTGTGACAAGTTTTCTATTTTTTGCGTGCGGACTTGTAAATTTGATTTTTACATTCAAAAAACAACAAAAAAACACTAAAAAGTATAGCATTTTACTAACAATTGGACTGTTTTTTGCGATGCTTGGCGATATTTTTCTTGGCGTCAATTTTGTGGTGGGTACTGGACTTTTTGCCTTGGGTCACATATTTTTCTTTGTAAGTTTTATGTTTTTGAGTAAATTTCACTTCCGCGATATCTTTGTTTGGTTAGTCTTGGTGGGTATATCTTTTTGCATAATGTTTATTCCAGAATCGCTAAATTTTGGTTCAATGTTTCCAGTTGTTATTGTTTATGCTCTTATAATATCCCTTATGCTAGCAAAATCTCTCTCAAATATGCTTTTTGACCGTGAAGCAAAAAATAGTGCTTTATCACTAATTTTTGTTGGCTCGCTGATGTTTTTTTTGTCAGATATGATGTTAATGTTTTGTTGGTTTGGTGGCGGTGAGCGTGTTTTTGATGTTCTTTGTTTATCGCTTTACTATCCCGCTGAATTTGTCTTGGCACTATCTGTGTATCTAGTTTCTTTCACAAAAATGCTTGATATTCCCAAAATGTCACTTGCACGCAAAATTTGGTGTAGAATATATCAAGTTACATTTCGTATACTTCTCCCAATCTTGCCATATCGCCAACCAAAACTATTCAATAACTATGACGAAATGATAGAGAAAATAAAAAGCAACGGACTTAAAAAACTAATAATTGTCACAGATGAAAGTCTTGTAAGACTTGGTTTACTTGGTGAAATAACTCAAAAATTGGACGAAAACGACATAAAATTTGCTATTTTTGACAAAGTTTTGCCAAATCCAACCATTGAACTTGTGGAAAATGCCAGAAAATTCTATCTTGAAAATTCTTGCCAAGGTATTATCGCTTTTGGCGGTGGCTCAGTTATTGATTGTGCAAAAGTTATGGGGGCAAGGGTAGTTAAGCCAAAACAAAGCATAAAACAAATGAAAGGACTACTCAAAATTCATAAAAAACTTCCATTTTTGGTTGCAATTCCAACAACGGCGGGAACAGGCAGTGAAACAACTCTTGCCGCCGTGATAACCGACGAAAAAACTCACCACAAATACCCAATAAACGACTTTTGCCTTATTCCGCACTATGCAGTCCTTGATGTCTATGCAACGCTTGGTCTTCCAAAAAGTCTTACCGCCACAACTGGTATGGACGCTCTCACTCACGCAATTGAAAGTTATATCGGCAAATCTACAACAACCTATACTCGCAAAATGTCGACATCGGCAGTCAAACTTATTTTTGATAACTTGTATCTATGCTACCAAAACGGACAAGATATTGAGGCTCGCAAAAATATGTTAAAAGCGTCGTTTATGGCAGGCAATGCATTCACTCGCTCCTATATTGGCTATGTTCATGCAATCGCACATTCGCTTGGCGGTGAGTATAACATCGCCCATGGTCTTGCAAATGCCATAATTTTACCAAAAATGCTTAAAATCTATGGCAAAAGTTGCTATAAAAAACTATCCAAACTTGCCAAAATGGTGGGTGTTGCTCAAATAGACGACACACCAAAAATTGCCACACAAAAATTTATCTACTTTATTGAAGAAATGAATAGAACAATGAACATTCCAAATAGTATTGATGCAATAAAACAAGAAGATATTTTGGACTTGTCCCAAAAGGCGGACAGTGAAGCAAACCCACTTTATCCAGTTCCAAAACTTCTCTCCAAAGAAGAACTTGCTCAAGTGTATCTTGATCTAAAAAATTAAAAAAATATTGGTAGTTGAATTATCCCTAAAAGGTTTCATTTCATATCCTACCAATATTTTTTTAGTTACATACTAAGTTTCATTTCATTCTCAACATCAACTGATGATTTCTCATTATTTATCTCTTTTTTTCTCATTTCCTTAAATTCATTTGACTTTAGTATTTCGTCATAAACTGAACTCAATAATGGTTTACGCATATGAGATTCGGTCATAAACATTTTCAAAGAATCATCGTAATCTTTTTGATCGACATTTTCAACAATTTGTTCACATAATTCTCTATTATATGGTTCTTTTGTAATCCTATTTAATATTTCATTGTTTTGTTTACCAATTCCATTAACGAAACCTGCTTCCACCTTATCTCTAAAATTACTCAAATCATTAATTTCATTTTGCAAAGTCGACATTTGCTCTTCAGTTAATTGAATAGAACCATCCTTGGCATATCCAAGCATAACTTCTCTATTTGATATATTATTATTCAATCTGTCAAGATAATCATTTTTATACTCATTAAATTGTTGAGATTGTTTATCCACTAAATCTGTGGCATTTCTTACTAATATTTCGTCATAGTTATAAACTCTATTAATCGCATCAAACTTGCTCTTAGCTTTACTATATCTCTTATCTATTCTTTCTAATGAACTTTTTCTTTGTTTTTCTTTTTTGGTTAAACTCTCTGTACTTTTGTTACGCAAATTGGCAAGTTCTTTCATTTCTTCTGGAGTTAAAAAGTTTTGATTCATTTTTTGTTGCTGTTTTATCATTTTTTCTTCTTGTTTTTCTCGCACTGTTTTGGGACTTGTTCTTGTCCATCTAGCAAGTCTTGAATCGGGATTAAGTTCAATCGCTTTCATAATAAAAGATGCCTCAAATACTACTAGAGCCAAGAACATAAGGACTGGATTAACCAAAAATATCGCCCAAGTAGCAAGCAACAATCCAACAAATCTCACTGCATGTTTATTTAATTCTGTTTTTGGTTTGTCCTTTGGTTTTTCTCCTGGTTTTTCTCCTGGTTTTTCTCCGTTTCCAGCATTTCTGTCATTTTTTTCCTTATCATTTTTTTTCTCGACAGGTGTTTCTGTTGGGGTAGAAGATGTTACATTGTGTGTTGGAGGTGTGATTTGAGATGTAGGGGATGACTCATCCGGTGTGCCATTATCTTTTTTTTCATCATTTTCAACATTTCTATCAGTGTTATTAGTTTCATTAACATTGTTATTATTGGCACTATCAACCATTTCGTCTTTTGGTTTTACATCTTGTTCATTTTCGATAAAATTATTTTGTTCAATATTATTTTCGTTATCAATTTGTTTATTTTCTGGTAAGTCTGTTGATTTAGTTTCTAGACCATCATCTATCACATAATATTGTTCATCGTCATTTTCAACTTGTTCGTTTTCATCCTGTTTAGTGGAATTTGTATTAACTAAATTATCAATAACTTGTCTTTGTGCTAAAATATCATCACGCACTCCAAGTCTGTATTTTTCCTTTTCTTCATCCACGCTAATTTGTTCATCGTTATTTTGACTCTCTGCAACAACATTAGGTAATTTTTCAATTTCTTCAACAGGCATTGTATTACTTTCTTGTTGTTCATTTGTTTCGTCAATTTCGACCTGCTCAATCTCCTCATTTACAGGTTGTTGTGGAATAATCTTATTTTGTTCTACTCTATTATTCTCATATATAACAGGTTTAACATTTACGCCTTTTTGTATTATATCGTAAATCGCTTTTTTGTTTTTTGCTATATGATGATTTAGAGCGTTTTTGTTTTTATTTCCCATAGATAATCCTCCTAACTAAATGTTATCACATCACCTAACAAATGTCAATACACAATCTATATTTATTATCGAGAATTTAAGATAGATACACGAACGAAACGAGTAGGGTAGCATCACATAGTATTTGCTTAAGGAGGCAAAAGTTGTATAAATAAAAATCATTTTGATGTTGTTATTCAAATTGGCAATTATTTTTTTTATCACAATATTTACCTAGAATATATTTTTCAAAAAAAAGAAAATAAAATAAAATTTAATTCATATTAATTTATTTTTTTAATAATAAATAAATTTATTATTAAATATTTTTAATTTTTTTTTATTATTTTCCTATTTTTGCTAAAAAATTTGTTGCATCAATTTTTTCAAAAAAATATTTTTTTGTATGCAAATTATTTGACTTAAAGGCGAAATGTATATATAATTATTTTGAACATTATTGTAAATACTAACTTTGTAAAAGTTAAAGAGGTTGAATATGAAGAAATTTACTTTTGTCACATTTATAAAAATATTCGGGATTTGCCTTGGTTCACTTTTGGGTGTGCTTGGTATAACTTTGGGGGTGATGAAACTCACTGGTGCAATGGATGAGCCTTCCATTTATCCAACGCAAATTGCTTTTGAGTATGAAACTTATGATGTGGACAGTGATTTCACTGCAAAAATCACTTCAACCACTTTGGATATCACCAAAAAGGATATAACCTTAACTTTTGTCACAACTGAGCAAATAAAAGAAACGGACGGCTACATAACTGATGGTGTTATCACCATTCCAAAATCTGTTAAAATTGACGAAGAATTTACAATTAAACTCAACAAAACAATAAATGATGGGGAGTGTGACGGCAATAATTGGATAGCTGGTGGGCATAGTGAAATAAGAGCAACTTCTGTGGATAATCCAAAATGTAATTCAGCGAAAACAAAAGTCAATGTCGATGTTCCAGTGTACAAAATAGAACTTGAAACTCGCTTATCGGCTGACGAACAAGACAACAACACTTTTGTATTAAATTCCAATATTCAAGCAAGTCTAAAATTTTATCCAGCACGCAGTGCCTATCAATTTAGCCAAGATGGTAAATCTGGCACACAAGTTGTTTGCAAAAATGCATATTTTGATGTTCAATCAAAAAATGACGAGTGTATAGAGCAACAAGGCACTTCAAATATATTTACTGCAAAAAAATTAACTGGCGCAAATCCATCCATTATTGTTGGTTATTGTTTCAAAACAACGGTTATTGAGAACAAAGCACTTGAAGATTTGGCAAACTTGAGCGAAAGTACAAAACGGTCGGAAATTATGAAAAAACTTGATGAGAGTTTGACTGCTGACACTGAGGGAGTCATTAAATCTTTCAAGACCACAAAATCAGTTAACATAGTGGATATAAATGTCGATAAAATAACTGTATCTGGTAGTGTAAAAAACGCAACATATGATACTCGGGTAAGAATTTATGCTAATAAAACCCAATCGTTAACTTCAATCAATTCTGACCTTGGCATCAAACTTTCTTCAAACTATGACAAAACTATATCCCTTCAAAACAAATTAACAAATATAGGAATTCGTTTCTTAATTCAAAAAGACAATGAATATGTTGATTGTGTTTCAAACGAAGATGCCACGAATAACATAATTTTTATGGGTAATAGTACCGATGATCGTTTCTATTCCTCAAAAGTGACATATGATAACAAGACATATTTTGCACCAGTACAAACAACACTACTTGACGATTATTATTGGGACTTTGTTGTAACAAGAACCTACTCTGACACAATTTATGTTGAAATTGCCTACATTGAAGATGGTGTATCTATTGAGCCGGTAAAACTTTCTTTCAAAGCGGAAAGTGTAATAGATGAACCAATATCTTGGAACACAAATGAGAAAGATGTTACGATTAAGATTTTGGATGATGAAGATGAAAACAATATACAATATCTATCATTTGACCTAAAAGATAAAATTTCTATTCCACAAAACAATACATACAAACAAGACAAATATTTCGTCTACACAGACGACAATAAAGACTTAGAAAATCTAATTGTTTGCAAATCAGCGGTAGAATACACCCTTGGCACGCAAACACTTAGGTTGTATGAACTATCTGATGGTATTGTTAAGGCAAAATCTCGTGACGCACACAATATTATTTTGCATTGCGTTTTTGTAACCGTAGAAACTGACTATCTGGGGAATATCAAACTTGATGGCGACAACAAATACATAATAAGACAATATAGTACTTTAAGTGGCATTCTTGACACTATCGATGTAACCATCCAAAAAACCATTCAAGCATTTGAATCTTATATGGAATTCAATAGTATTAAAGAGGATTTAATCTACAATAAAACAGAAGACGAGAAAAAATCATTTTTTGCCTTTGTACAAAGTATATCCGATCCTGTAAATATGTTTAATGTTTGTATCAAAAATGCTGTAGATGATGAAACTGAAGCTTCAATTCTTAAAAATGCTTTGCAAAATGGCGAAATAAGTTTAGTTGTAAAATTTGATGGGGAAGAGCAAATTGTTACATCTTCTGCCACGCAGGCAACTTTATCGTTTAAGACACTAACCAGATTAGATGGTGATAAGATTGTAACACAAAAATACTCTGCATACATTGGACAATTAGCGAATAATATTGATGACCCAGTTGTTACGCTGTTTATTCGATATCAAAAAACCCCAGAAATTTATCAGGACTATGAAATAACTTACAAGATAACCCAAATAAATAATAATCCAGTAGAAGCCGATGAGAATTTTACTGCAGACTATCTTGAAATATATAGTGGGAAAGCAGTAAAATTCAAATTTAATATAAACGATATTGAACTAAATAATGGACAAATAAAGACATCAAAGGAAAAACCAATTGTAATAAAACCCAAAATAACGGCAACTGGTAATTATGTCGGGAATGTCGCAACATCCTACACTTATGACGGCAATGACATAACACTAGAAGATTTATTCGAAATGGAAAACGATCTTCCAAAAAAACTCAAAATAAAAAGGGAGGATAAGTATGGTAAGCTCCCAATCTACAGTGACTACACATTGGAAGAAGATCCTGATGATGTTGACAAAATTTTGGCAGTAAGTCAAGATATTTTCTCGTTCACTAAACAAGGTGAAGCAGTTTTACTTTTGAAAACAACCATTAACAATCAAACTCAGGTTCAAGACAAACTATATCTAAAAAATGAAGGATCAGGTAGTATAAGCGAACTAGACATACTTAAACAAGAAATTGTAAGTAATCAAGCAAATTACACTTATGAATCATATACAAATGATGATGATATCACTTCTGTTCTAAAAACTATAAAAACAATTGATATAGTTGGTGCAAAAGATGAAACACTCTATTTTAACAACACTGAAAGTAAATCTAATCTTATCCAATATAAATATAAATTTACGGATGATGAGGGACAGAATCAAGAAGCACTTTTAACAAATAAAACAAAATTTTATATCGTTGAAGGTTGGGACTCGACATTGTATAGTGATTATATAAGAGTTAATAATAGTGACACTATAACAGATATAACAAGTTCAACTGAGATTACTGGATTATATATCAAACGCGACTTTGGTGGACAAGATGTCAAACTAAAATTCCTTGTCACGGTGCCAGACCTAAACATTTCTCAATTTGTCTATTTGAACATAAAGCCAAACATAAAAATATCTATGTCCAAGCAATCTGAAAACTTGGAAACAAAATCATATAATTCCAACCAATATGTTGGCTTCTATTCAGAAAAAGAATATTCATTTGATGTGAATATTTCCTATTTGATAAAGTCTACATTTGACCAGAGTTCATATTATGCTTTCAATTTTAAGTTAGACGGCAAAGATAGTATTGAAGTTAAAAAAGACACAACTGGTGCAAAACTTAAAGAAGATTTAGTTTATGATAATAGCACAACATCTCTTTATACTACCAAAGGGACCATTACATTTAATTCGTTTGAAGCAAACCCAACCTATTCTGTCCTAACTTTTGGAACAAAAGAGCCAAAACCTTGTGATCCACAAGTGGATCTTTATATCTACTTTGTCCCAAACGTATCTATATCACTAGCAAGTGACACATTGTACTTATCTACAATTGGGCGAGAGCAAGGCGAAGTAGATTTGCTTGATTCAATAAATGTGTCAGGACTTTCACAATTAGCAACTGACCTTAATACAGTTAAAAACAAAATCACATTTGAAATTCAAAAGGACTCTCAAAAGTCGGATTATACAATTTCAAATACAACACTAGTACGCAAAACACAACTTAACAAAATTGAAGAAGTGAAAATTATAGTAAAATACAACAACTGTCCAATCACAGTATTATCACCAAAAATTTCTCCAAATATAAGAGAAAATAGTGGTGCAGACTGGGTTACCTTTACTATGAAGAACACAACGAGTTCGGGACGTTATCTAAAACTTGTCAATGGAAAATCATATTCGCAAGACAACTTAAAAGCAATGTTTTTAAGTGATAACGACCAAGTAACCACAATAAAATCGATAGTAATTAATGCAACAGATTCAGATTACATCACACAAGAGGGCGAAACATATACAATTCGAAGTGTCACAAATCTTGAAAATGCAACAACATTGACAGTGACACTGGCGAATGAGAATAGTCTAACATTTAACGTGCTTTTGTTCCCAAGCGATTTGCCATTTGTTAGTTATGAAAACGGCGATAACAATGTTGATCTAGCGAACCTTTTGGATGAAAACTGGCTCATAGACAATGATTACTACACTGCAATTTATTCTGGAGAAAAAGTTGCGATAGATAATCTCTTAGGTGGCGAAGATAACGAAGAAAAATATGGCATAGTTATAAAAGATGAACAAAATATCACAAATATAACATACAGTGTTCAAAATTCAGACTATGTTGGAATAAATACCGATAAAAAAACATTAAAAGTTTTGCCAACCGCAGTAGACCAATATGTCATTGTGTATGCAATTGTAACGTTTAATGATAGTTTAACTAGTTTTACTATTCCATACAGGGTGAAAATACAAAAAGAACTTAGTCAAAAAATATTCTATCCATACACTACTCAAGGCAATACCGAACAGGTAAGTCAAGAAAAACTATTGTCATCTTCTGCAGACTTTGTTCGCGAGTATTTAACGGTGGGCAGTAACAACAAAGTTGAAATTGACCTACTCGCGACACAAGAATCAATTATTCCAAACAAATCTCAAAATTTGCAAAGATTTGCTTTATTAAAAAAGAATATTGATGGAACTTATGAAGAGTATAAAGGCAACTACGATTACACCTTTGAAGTAACAAGGGTGTACTACACAGAAGTTGAGGGCGAACTTACTTCGTTTAGAGAAGCAGGGGATATCTCATCTTTTGCGAAAATCATAAACACAAGCACGCTTTCACTAAACACCAAAGGCTTAGCAAAAAAGATGCGTATTGAAATCAAAGTTTCTACTCTTGGAACATCTTGTTACTACTATGTGTCGACAGGAGAAATTCCAAATTTTGAACTCTATAAAACAGATAACACATCCACAGATATCTCGGTGGACATTAAGGCAGGAAGTTCACGTGAACTCAATTACAAACTAAACAAAGTCACAACAACCAACACAACACCACCAACAACTTCAACGACTGATGCAAGTGATCTCTTGTGTTATTTCTCTCCAAAAAATGCACCAAATGATCCAAGCGACAAGCAATATCTTGAAATCACAATAGATGGTGACGGAAATACTTCGATAGAAACTCAATCTTGCACGAACAATTGGAGCACAACTTTGGTTATCTACACA
>CAYQLL010000021.1:0-11233 GCA_964418405.1 uncultured Christensenella sp.
AAAAAGACAATAGAAAAAAAGCGGATATAACATTTAACTACAATGCAAGTGAAAAATCTTGCACATTGAAAGTTTTGGGACCCAAGTGCACTCTTATGTTTTCAAATAGGTCACAAGTAACATTGGCACTACCTAAAATTAAAACAATGAAAAATGTTGACTTACAAATAATCACACAAAAAGGCAACATAACGATGGGCAATAGTGATACATATTTTTACAAATTCAAGAGTCTTGACATAAAAAGCACAGAAAAATCTAACATAACACTAAATAAGTGCATAACATTTGCAAATTCAATTTTTATAAACTCAAAAAGTGGGTCAATTTATCAGTATGACACGCAAACTGTAACAAGTTTTGAAATTCAAACTGAAAGCGCAAAAATTCAACTCACCAAAATAATTGCACCAAGCACAAGCACTAGAATTATATCGAATTCTTCAGCAGTTTCTCTTGGTGTGATTGATGGCGACCTATATTTCGACTCGAAAACGGGGCTTCTTAAAGTCAATAAAATAACTGGAAAGTTTGTGTGTAGCGAACGAATAAATATTGCAAACATTACAATCAATGAAGTATTCGGCGAAGTATTGATGCAAACAGCGAACACATCGAATATTACAATAGACAAATGCTACGGCGATTGTATGATTGAAACAACTTCTGGTTCTGTTACAATTAATAAAATGTACGCGAATGCGGAGATCAAAGCAGAAAGCGGAAAAATAAATGTAACTTTTGTGCCAGATGAAGATTTGGTTAATGACAATAAAAGACCTATGGCGAAATTGATTACAGAATCTGGCGATATTGTTGCAAACTTTAATGGCATTCTTAAAAATAACAATACAATAGATAGCACGAGCGGAAATGTTACTATGAATTTTAACGGCAATCTTGTGTTTACCTTAAATTACAGATGCACAGAAAAGACACCTACATTTGCAGAAACTATAACATGTGATGCAGAAAAAGAAGGAATAATAAAAATTGGTGGCGGATCGAGTGATATGACAATTACAATCACATTAAATAAAGGTAAACTTGATGTTAAAGACACATTTTCATTAAGTTAATGGAATACGGAGAACAAATGAAAGTACTATTTGCAACAAATAACAAAGACAAACTAACCCAAGCAAAGACATATTTTGGCGAAAATAATGTCGTTGGACAAAAAGAATATGGCATTGATATGGATGTTGAAGAAAATGGAAAAACTTTTGAAGAAAATGCAATACTAAAAGCAAAAGCGATTGGCGAGATTACAAACGAAATTGTAATTACCGACGACAGCGGACTTGAAATATCTGAGTATAATGGTTGGCCCGGTGTGTACACTCACCGCTTTTTGGGAGAAAACAGCACAACAAAAGAGCGAAACGACTATATCTTAGAAAAGATGAAAGATTTGCCATATGACAAGCGTAAATGCACTATAAAAAGCGTTATTGCACTATATTATAATGGCGATATAAAAACTTTCACTGGGGAATATCATTCACACATCCTAAAAGAAAAAGTTGGCGACAACAATTTTGGTTTTGACGAGATTGTTGAAGTGGCAAACGGAAAAAGTTTTGCGTCGCTAACAAATGAAGAAAAACTAAAAATAAACGCCAGAGGTCTGGCGCTTAAACAAGCAAGTGAATATCTGAAAAGTTTACAAAAATAAACTGCAAACAAGTCCACACACACTTCCAATAACATAAAGTGATATTGTTATCAATATGTTGGTTAGTGTGTGTTTTTTATTTTTTGTGAACAAAACGACAAGTGCAATTCCACTGCCACTGCAAAGCCCTGCAAGCATTGCACCAAACGTTATTCCGCCCGCCATGTAAAATTCTACCAAAAATACAGATGAGGCACACGATGGGATAAGCCCAACAAGTCCAGCAATAAATGGTTGAATATATTTGTTTGATGTGAATATTTTGGATATGTTTTCTATCCCCGCATATTCCACAATAATGTTTATTACAAAAGATGCAACAAACAAAAAAAGTGTTATCTCCAGCGTGTGCATAAGTGCATCTAAAAATATGTTTTGGACACAATTATGCCCTTCGTGTTTATGTTTTTTGCAGTGTTCCTCATATTCTTCACATTCTTCGTTATGTACAATATGTTTTTTCGAGCAAGATGTTAGTTCACAATCGTGATTATGTTCATTTTCAAAAACTTCTGCATCGAGTTCTTGCTTCTTGTTGAATAATTTTAGTGATAAATCAACAATATACCCAAAGAAAATTGCAATGACAAGTTTTATCCCAATAAGTATGAGCATTTTGACAAAGTAGTCTGGTTTCGAAATCATTATTGGAATTGCTTCATCGCTTGTGGCAAGCATAACAGCAAAAAGTGTTCCAAGTGTTATTGCTTTTTTTGAGTAAAGATCCGCCATCACAACACTAAATCCACATTGTGGCACACAGCCAAGTGCTCCGCCTATGAGTGGGCCAAATGTTTTGGTTTTTTGCATTATTTTTGTGTATTTATTGTTTGTGTTGTGTCCAAGATAACTTACAAGCAAATAAACAAGATATAATATGGGTACAATTTTTAGTGTATCCAAAAAGGTGTCA
This sequence comes from uncultured Christensenella sp., assembly GCA_964418405.1. GTDB lineage: Bacteria > Bacillota > Clostridia > Christensenellales > UBA1242 > UBA5893. The sequence continues at coordinate 2,592 of CAYQLL010000021.1, forward strand.
AGTAGTATGTCCCACATTTTTATTTTACCTCGCTTTCATCAAAAGATTGTTGCTCGGTTGCAACTGGTTTAGTTTGTTTTGCTTCTTTTGTGGCTTTAGTTTGCTTTGATTGTTTTTGAGTGTAGGCAATTATTGCACTGCCAAGTTTTTCTTTAACCTTTCCACCGATTTGTTGTTCAAGCATAGAATAGCCCATCATACGTGAAATAGTCCCACCGACAACCGTTCCAATTTCGGCATTGTCGCATAGTTCCAAAATATCACCCATATTCATTGTGTGAATGATACTATTGCCCAAGACATAACTAACTTTTCCGTGGTTGATGGTCGTTATCTGTACATTGTCCGTTATTCCCACAATTACGCCGTTGTTTAGTGTGCTAATTTTTGCGTTATTTCGCACAAAAAAGATTTGGCAATTGTTTATCGTGTCAATTTTAACTTTTCCATCAACAAATTTTATAAAACCATTATTTAGAGTTCCAATTCTTGCACTATCACAAATGTAATCGATATCACAATCCAAAATTGCGTTAATTTTTGCCTTGCCACACACCTTTGTAATTTTGCCAACCTCGACATACTCAATTTTTGCGTTATCTTTGATTATATCAATTTCACCATTGTGCATAACTTTTATTTTTGCTTTGTTTGATATTGACAAAAAATTGCTATCTGTTGTTTCCAAAACAACTGCATTGCCCGAAAGTGTAACATTTTTACAACCAAACAAAATATGTGCGCCACTTGTGAGCGACAAATTGTCTTCTGTTTCGTGAATTTGTGGTTCGATAATTTTTTCTTTAACTTTTCCAAACAATCTCATATCTTTCTCCATTTATTCATGACATTATATCACAAATATGGACATTTGCAAAACTTTTTGATTAATTGGATGAAAGTTTGCACTTTGTGTGGACAAAAATTGGAATATATGACAAATAATCATCACTATTTTGTAAATTAGCCAAAAATCTGTCAAAATTTTTACCGCAAGATGTTTCAAAGTTTTCATAAACACCTACAATATCGGTTTGCTTTTTTCTTAATGTATTAAATAGTTGTGATAATTTTGATTTTATATAGTTTTTTATTTTTTGATTTATCTCATTGTCTATAACAATTTCTTCTTCAGAGATTTTGTCCCCACTTTTATCTATAACTTCCAAAATTTTTAATTTTAGTGAAATATTATACATAAGTTTTGGCTTACCATTTTTAATTATTGCATTTGTTTTAAGATTTTCTTGCAAAATATCAAAAGTTATTGTTGCATCGTTTAATCCCTGTGTGTTTATGTTATTTATTGTTATTATTTTTTGCAAGTTATTTTCAACTATAAAATTATAACCTTCCATTTCATCTTTGGATAAAGTAAAACTATATTTCCCATTTTTGAAGACTGCTTGCTCACTTTTGTAGGATATAACACTTTTATTATTTTTTTGGGTATTTTCGCCTTGACTATTACCACTTTGATTTTGAGATAAAGTTGAACTATCCTTTGTAGATGTTTGACTATTCGCATCCAGTCCTTGCGATGCATCTTCGTTTACAACAACATATCCTAGACTTGACGACGAATGGGCAGAGTAATAACCTTTCAAAAACGCATCTAAACTTGTTTCTTGTGCATAGTCTTCATTATATTCATTTTGTAACATTTCCCTAAACTTAAAAGACGAATTTTGTTCGAGTTCGCTGGCAAGGCTAAGCACTTCTTTTGCACTATCTTGACACATAACAAGCGAGATTGTGTTTGGTAATTTGGTGGTGATTATTAGGTTATTTATTATTTTTGTTATATCATCGCTTGCAATTCGTTTTGAAAAAACGATATAGCCGACGTGCCCGAATCTAACTCCCCTTCCAATTTGTTTTTCAATATCAAAGACAGCATTCGCAAGCGTTGTGCCACTGCCCGAAATAACTTTTGTATTTTCTGTCATATCTGTTTTTGAGATGTTTGATAGAGCAAGAACTGACATTTCAATATCTTGCACTGTGCCATCAATTCCTATTGCTGTGACAATTAAGCCCTTAAAACTAAGCGATGGCATAACAAGTGCTTTTGGTAGCAAAATTACCATGAGTAACACAAAATATGTAAACATCAGTGATTTACTGCAAGATTTTAGTATTTTCTTTATTTTTTGGAACATATTTTTTCTCCTTTCTGCCAAGCGATATTAATAGGATGATAAGCCATAAGAAAATATAGACATACTTAAAATAAGTTAGATAAAATGTTATCGTTGTTTCTAGGTTATAAAACAAAAAATATTGTAAACCAACAATTAGAATATTGATAAAAATTGTTGCTTGTGTTGGGCTTGTGTAACCAACAATTTTTTCAAAACATATTCGAAGTGACAACATATACACTGACCCTTGAAAAAATATCACAAACAAGTACACAAGTATGGATATTATATCAACATTCCCAACATTGCCGATATTTCGATTGTATTGAGTAACATCAGCAATTGCATTTTTATGCAAAAAAGCGGTTGTTCTGAATAACCTAAAGTAGATAACATAAAGTACTGCCACAATCAAAAATACAAAAATAACAACATTAAAAATTCTTTTGTTCATATTTTTTTCAACTTTTATTTTGTCCATAATAATTAGTAAAAATAAAAAATCAGCAAACCATATTGAACAATTAAAAGATGACGACAAGATGCTAAGTGGTGATACATTAAAAATGGCACCGACTTGCATAAACCCAGTTGTTGTTTCTGCCAAAAATAGACACACAACAAGTCCTATAATGATAAAAATGAACCCAAATTCACATGTCCGTGCCGTGTTTTTTAGTCCAGAGCAAGCGACGGCGGTTATGACGGGCAAAAAACACATCAAAAACATTAGATTTGTGAAATCTTCGTCAACAATCGCTTGAGTGTAAGCAACCGCCTCGTTGACAATCATTATCAGTTTTAGTAGCAAAAATGCAAAAATAATGCAATAAATTACTTTTGCGATAATTTTTCCAACAAATATTTGCAAAATGTCGTAAAGCGACATCCCTATATACTTTTGTCTTATCCTAAGTATTAGGTACAAAGCAACAAAATCTAATAGGAATAATACAAGCGCCACAATAAGTCCGTTTGTTTTGCTAAATTCGTATAGTAGTGATGGCAAGGTGACAAGTTTAAGAGCTAAAATTGATATTGCACAAAAGCACCCCGTTTGCCTTGCGGTTATTTCATCTTTCATTGTTATTCTCCAGTCCCCTAACTTTGTCTAGGTTAGGAATACTTTTTGGGCGTTTTTTCATTCTGTTTATAGGTTTCCTATGAAGTGCGTCTTTTAGGTCTTCTTTCACTCTTGGAGCGTATGGCGCCAAAAATGGCGTATCGTATTCGTTGAGCGAACACATATAATTGACAAAATACACCATCCCACCAACTATCCCCAAAAGTCCAAGTGTGCCACCGATGAGCAAAAACACAAATCTAAGTAGCGTTAGTTGCGGTGCTTGAGTTGGAATGGTGTACACGGAAATCAAACTTAGGGCGATAACAATAATTCCCGGTGGCGAGATAAGTCCCGCTTGTACACCAGTGTCGCCCAGTACCAATGCACCAACAATGCTTGTTGCTATTCCAAGATATCTTGGAAGACGCAAACTGACTTCGTACAAAATTTGGAAAAGCACCAAAATGAACAATATCTCAATTATTGGTGTAAATGGTAAATTTTGTGTTGTTGCGTTGACTGTTATGATATATTTTAGCGGTACAATTCTGTAGTGATATAGTCTGAAACTGACAAAAACACCTGGGACAATAGTTGCCAAAATTATTCCAAGTGAGCGAATATACCTTATAAAAGTTGCATAATGCGAGTTGGTGTAATAGTCGTTACTATTTTGTAAATCTTCAATAAATAAGTATGGCACAGTGAGAACAATTGGTGTGCCATCAACAACAATTGCGACCCTGCCTTCCAAAAGTTTTGCTGTGACAATGTCCGGTTTTTCATTTGTGCCAAATTGCTCAAAAATGCTATTTGGTCTTGTGGATAAATACTCAATTAAATAGTGAGAGTCAACTATTCCGTCGGTATTTATTGCTTCAATTTTCTTTGTTAAAGTTTTTACAACGTTACTATCTACAACACCTTTTATGTACACTAAACTTACTTGCGTATGAGTAAGTTCGCCAACAAAATAGTTTTTTATAACTAAATGTTTGGACGGAAATTGCTTCCTCAGTAATGCAAGGTTAGTTTTTATGCTCTCGGTGAAACCTTCTCTTGGGCCTTGAATTGTTGGAGATGTTGGCGGTTCACTTGGCTGGCGTGATGGCAAAAGTTCCAAATCAATTGAAAGAGCACCATCCTCGTCATCCAAAAATAAAAGCACCTTGTTACATATTATATTTTGGGTGTAATCTTTGTCTATTTTTTCAATTTCTATGGCTTTTATTACACTATTTTTTAATATATCTAGCGAGATAGTGCCTTTATGTGAAAGAATTGGGGATACAACCGACTCAACGAAAAGCAGTTTATCGACTGTGCTTTTCAAAAAGATTAATGTAACTTTTTTTTGCATAACAACTAACTCCCTAACTGTTAGGTCTGGGTTATTATTTAGTTGTTTTTTTATGCTTTCAATATTCACAAAAAAATATACCACCTTTTGTAAGATAGTATGTTTTTTATTTATTAAATTATACTTAATTAGACTAATGTGACAGAAAGCGACGATGAAGTGATGACATATTCGCTTCCATAGGCTTTTATATTCATTTCCACCACATCTGCACTAAGATATCCAAATTTTGAAAATACAAGTGATAAATTGTAACTTAGATTTTCTTTTATTTCGTCAAACTCTATTACAATAACTTTTGATTCAGACAAGTATGGCACAAGTTCAATTTCAAATTTCGTGGTGTTTGTTTTTGCTGTATTGATAGTAAAATCAAGTGAATAAGTCGACTTATTGAATGTTGCTGATAAAACTGGTTCAAGTTCGACTGTATGCACGTATTCAATCAAATCGCTTAGTTCACTATTATCATAAAGTCCGTTTTCACCAGCGATTGCTTGAATACTTAGTGCATAACCTTTGGGAGTAATACTATTTTGCACAAAAAGGTCTTTTAGATTCACACTCACATTGTCGGTTACAGGTTGAGTTATATAAACATAATCTTCACCATTATAGTATATTTTATAGCCACTTGCTTTGTCGTTTTTGGCAAATGTCAAAACATTGCCAACTATCCCAGTGCCTACATTAATTTTCGCAAGTTGTTTTTTGAATGTTTTTGTTACTTTCTCACTTGTCTTTGACGACAGTTTTTCATTACTTGACACGTATCTTACCCAAAAAGTGTATGTCCCCAAGGTGTTTTGATTATTCTCATCATTAAATAGCATTGAAAGTGACACTTGGTTTTCATTATAAATAAAGGAATTTTGTTTCGCTCCTTGTTTTTGATAATAAAATTCGTAGGCATCGGCATTTCGATTTTCGTCAACATATAAAATTATTTGGTTGGAAAGTGAGAACACCTGAAGTGTTGGAGTGTCAAGTCGTTTTGTTTTTGGTAGACATAAAAATATTGTCAGTACAATTGCTCCGATTAACACAAGGCAACTTAATGAAATTATTATTGTTTTTGTTTTTTTTGATAATTTCTTTTTATTTGTTTTTTCTTGCGATATTTTTTCTATTTTTTCTTTTTTTTCTATTTTTTCAGGTTTTTGTGGTAATTTTTCGGGTTTTTGTGGTAATTCTTTTTGATTTTGTAATATATTTTCTTGATTCTGTGATATATTCTCTTGTGGTGGTGTTTGGGGAGATACTTCGTCATTTTTGTTATTTATTGGGGCTGGTATTGGGGCTGATTGTGGTTTTTGTACAACAAAAGAAGCGTTTGAACCTGCATTTTTTTGTTCAAACATTTTTCGTATATTTTCTGGCATTTCTTTTTTTTGATTCATAACACCACCTAACTATACATCAATATTATATATTATCTTCAAAATATTTGCAAATAATTTTCAATTATTAAAAAAAATATTTATTCAGCAAAAAAATGCTTATAATAATTTGACAAGAATGAAAAAACGAATTAAAATACACATAGTCTACAAAGGAGAAAAAATGAAAAAATTTTGGAACGAATTCAAAAAATTTATTAGTCGTGGCAATGTTGTTGATATGGCTATTGGTGTAATTATTGCTAGTGCATTCACCGCAATTGTGACTTCGCTAACAAATAAGATAATTATGCCACTTGTAAATTGGCTTCTTGCAGTCATAACTGGCGGAAGTGGACTTGATGCGATATACACTTTTCTTAAAAAGGCGTACACAGAAGATGGTGCTGGAAACAAAATTATTGACCTTGCAAACAGTATTTACATTGATTGGGGGTCGTTGATTACCGCTGTTATAAACTTCTTCTTGATAGCTTTTATTTTATTTTGTATCCTAAAAGCATTCAATAGTGTGGAAGCAGGTTTCAAAAAAGTGCGTTCAGATTTCCCAACAAAACAAGAGAGAAAGGAACTAAAGGCACTTGGCGTTAATATGAAAGACACAAAAGTACTACTGGAGCAAACGGCAAAACTAAGAGAAGACAAAACAAATAAAGAAAAAGAACAAAAAGCACTTGAAGACGCAAAAAAACGTGCAGAAAACCCAACACAAGAAGATTTGCTTAAAGAGATAAGAGATTTGCTTAAACAAAACGCAAATATAGAGCAAAATAAACCTGAAGAAAAAAATAATTAGTTATAAAAGAGCAAAATTAAAAACTTAGTTTTGCTTTTTTTGTTCTAATTTATATAAAAATGAGAATAATATTTTTGCGAAAATAATTTGATTTATTATTCTACTGTATGATATACTATGAAAGTTATAAAAGGAAATTTAATTATGTTTGATTTTGAACTAAAATACACTGTTCTAACTACACTATTTAAGGTACTTTTGCCTATTATCACACTGCTTGTGTGTGCAGGACTATTTTTTGTATTGCCACATAAGTCAAAAAAAGCAACAAAAATTACAAAACTTGTTGTTGGATTTTCGCTCATTGCTTTTTATCTTGCAAAAACAATTTTTTTGATTTGTAAGTACATTAAATTTTTCAGTTTTAATATTAGTTATGTAGCAAATATCTTTGGACTTGATATAAATTTTTATCTTATGGCTTTAACTTCTTTTGTTCTTATCTACACCGCTTTTTCAAACAAACAAAGTTTCGTGCTAGATATTTGCAAAAACACTATGGCAGGGATTGCTCTTCCACTCGCTTTTTTGTCACTATGTAATCCAAAATTGATTGTTTCAGTATCAAACCCTTGGTATCATGTAACGAACTTAGCGTCAATTCTTATTAACTGCATTTTGATACTTGCACCAGTTTATCTTATTAAATTGAAAGAAATCAAAGTTAGTTTGAGAAGTTATTGGCAAGCAATCTCTGGGTATGTGTTAATACTTTGCATGTGTATGACAACAAACATTATCCTAAAAAGTGCAAATATTTCTGAACTTTCGTATTCAAGCACACTAAATAACATCTTTGGTACACAAATAAACTTCCCTTGGCATTTGCTTATTGTTATTCCAGTTTTTCTACTTTTGGCGTTTGGAATATATGCAATTGAAAGAGCAGTTATTAGTATTGTTACAAAACAAAAATTTATTGAAGACACTGAAATAAGAAACAAAAGTGAGTTTTTTGACATATACACTTTTGCAACGAAAACAATTTGTTGTATGCAAGGAGTTTTGCTGTTGATTATCATTGCAACACTGGTTAAAAATCCAAAGGTAAACAGTTGGCTTGGACTTGTGTGCCTTATTCCACTTGTTATGACAATATTTTGTTTGCTCACAATTTACGAGATGCAAAAATATATTGAAAACACTGACCAAACAATTTTCAATAAAGGCGACAAGCGTGCAAGAAAAATTATAACATATGCATACGTTGGCAACTGCATTTTTGGTTTTGCACTTTCAAGTCAATTTAGAAATGAAAGAGATAGTATTGAAGAATACAACGAAAGACAAGCAAGAAAACAAGCACTTGAAGAAAAGCAAAACACCGACGAAACCGACGACGAAGACTATGATGACGATTATGACGACGAGGAATATGACGACGAGGAATAAAGTTTTGGATGTTAAATAATGCAAAAAATCTAGCAGAATTGCTAGATTTTTTCGATATATTTGTGTCTAATTATATCCGAGGAAACATTTCTCTCACTTTGTATTTTTGTTCACTCGAATAGTCCAAGTACTTCACTCTAAATTTTGTCTATTCTTCGCTATTGTCGACTTACCATTTTTATCTAACTTTCATCATCGCTTTCGTTTTCCTAGCACCACAACTTTTCCCACTTATTCTTTTTCTAAGCCATCTGAAAACCTGCTCTCACTCTTTCACAACTAGTATTTGAATTCATCCAACTCACTCCGTCACCCTCGTTCACTACACACGCACCCATCAATGCGTTAGCGTTTCTCAGCCAGTAGGTCACAATCGCATTCGCATCATAATTTTTCCACACTCTCGCATCTACTTCTTTATAGGTCGTCGCCCCGTCTGTTTCCTTGCTTTCCCATTGATTTCCAATAATAAAAACTCCTCCAC
>CAYQLL010000022.1:0-10942 GCA_964418405.1 uncultured Christensenella sp.
TTTGCTATTATTTTCACTTTTTACAATAATTTTCGCATCAGGCTCGATTTCTTTAGTTATCTTTATCGCGTCGTCCAGTGCAAGAGAGTCGTCCTTTGCTTTTATTTCCACAAGCGATTTTACAAACTCAATTTTTGCTTTTTCTATGTGCTGACTTTTGTTTAATTCATTCTCAAGCGTCCTTGCACAATTTGGGCAATCAAGACCTTCAATTTTATATTTTTTTGTCATACACGCTCCTTATATAACTTCCAATCATTACTGTGAATTGTTTTTACGCAATAACAATTGAATTATCATTCAACTATTATACTAAACTTTTTATTTTTCCGTGTCAAGCATTTTACAAAAGTTTATTACATTTTTCCTTAAAGGCAATTGGGCAAAAGTCAGGTATTATCTTTTAACATTTTCTTTATACATTTTTATGTAGATATTATATTTTAATAAAAAATATACTATTTTTTGTTGAAAAAATATTTCGATTGTAGTAAACTCTACTGGAAAAGGAAAAATTATGAAAATTACAGGAAAACAATTACGAGAAACATGGTTAGATTTTTACAAGGAGCGCGGGCACGTGGATATTGGTGCAGTGTCGCTTATTGGCGATGGAACAACCGGCGTCATGTTTAATGTTGCAGGGATGCAACCTCTTATGCCATATCTACTTGGAGCAAAGCACCCAAGTGGCAAAACAAGGCTCTGCAATGTTCAAGGTTGTGTTAGAACAGTGGATATTGATTCCGTTGGCGACGCAAGTCACTGCACTTTTTTTGAAATGATGGGCAACTGGAGTTTAGGCGACTATTTCAAAAAAGAAAAAACTGCTTGGACTTTTGAACTTTTAACAAAAGTTTTTGGACTGGACAAAGACAAGATTTGTTGCACAGTTTTCGCCGGAAATGAAAGTGTGCCAAGAGATGAGGAAACTGCATCGTACCTAAAAGCGCTTGGAATAAAGGAAGAAAACATTTTCTATAAGGGCAGTGTTGATAACTGGTGGGAACTTGAAGGAACAACAGGAACCCCTTGCGGACCGGACAATGAATGGTTTTATCCACTTTGGGACGAAAAATGTTGTGACACTTGCGATATTGATTGTTCTTGCCATAGATTTGTTGAAATTGGTAACGATGTATATATGCAATACAAAAAGTTAGAAAACAGTTACACACCACTTACAAACAAAAATGTCGACACAGGTTTCGGTTTCGAAAGAATGCTTATGTTCCTAAATGGCCTTGGAGATGTATATGAAACTGACCTATTTTGCAATGTCATTGATTATATGTGCAGTAAACTTGGCATAAAATATAATCAAAACAATGACGAAACTAGGTCAATTAGAATCATTGCCGACCATATGCGCACAACTGTTATGCTAATAGGCGACAAAAACGGCATTGTTCCAAGCAATCTTGGTGCAGGGTACATTTTAAGGCGCGTTATGCGTCGTGCAATTCGTCACGCTCACAAAATAAATTTGAATACAAGTGAACTTGTTGAAATTGCAAAAATCTATATCGAAAAAATTTATGACACCGCTTATCCGCTTTTAGTTGAAAAAGAACAATATATTTTGGATGAAATTCAAAAAGAGATGGACAAGTTTAACAAAGCACTTGACCTTGGGCTTAAAGAATTTGACAAGGTTATATCCGGTATTGAGCGCCATATCGAATTTTCAAAAAATAGTGGCGAGCAAGTGAAAAAAGAGATAAACGGCAAAGCATCATTTAGACTTTATGACACTTTTGGCTTTCCAATCGAGCTTACGGTAGAACTTGCAAACGAGCGCGGCTATACAGTTGATGAAGAAGGGTTTAACAAAGCATTTAGCGAACATCAAGAAAAATCAAAAGCAGTGCAAAAGGGCGAATTTAAGAGTGGACTTAATGCGACAAGCGAAATGACAACAAAATATCACACAGCAACACACCTACTCAACGCCGCACTCAAAATTGTGCTTGGCGAAAAATCTCATCAAATGGGATCAAATATCACCGAAGAGCGACTTCGTTTTGACTTCCCTTGCGACCATAAAATGGAAGAAAGTGAACTAAAACAAGTGGAGAACATTGTTAATGGCTGGATAAAGCAAAGTTTACCAGTACACAAGGAAGAGATGAGTAAACAAAAGGCAGTCGAAATCGGTGCAGAACACCAATTCATTGAAAGATATCCCGACATTGTCACCGTATACTCTATTGGCGATGTATCCAAAGAAATTTGCACAGGACCTCATGTTGAAAACACTAATGTTCTAGGAACATTCAAAATTACAAAAGAGGAAAGTTGTGGCTCTGGGCTCAGGAGAATTAGAGCGATTTTAGAATAATATGTATTTCTCAAAAAACGCAAAAAAATGAAAATGTTATTTATATTTAATATGATTTTTTGAACAACAAAAAAGGTTTGACAAACTTTTAGAAGTTAATATCAAATCTTTTTTAAGTTGGTTTTTATTAATAATATTTTTTTTAGATGTTTTTATTGATTTTTTGCTTTTTTTAAGGAAATTTGATATATTTTTGTTGTATTTTCGTCTATTTTTATTTTACTAGATATTGCAATATTGCCTATAATAAACACTTCATTCCCTGACGCCAGCACCGGTAAAATGTTTCTTTGCCTTTGTGGATATTTGATATCGATTAGATAGTTTTTTAATTTTTTTGTGCCACCACCGAACTTTGAAAACATATCTCCATCTTGTCTAAATCTCCAAACAGCATTGCTCGGAAGTTTGTCAGGGTCATAGTAAAGTATGTTATTATTTATATCACTTTGACCTATTTTTTTTATAACAAGTTCACCAAAGTTCTCAACCATAAAACTACCAAGTTTGTGTTTTATATTTAACTTTGTTGGTTGTTTTTGCTTGCCCACAAGTGTAAGATAGTCATATTCTATGTAAACACAAAGAGAAAGTGGAAGTTGAAGTCTTTTACCATTTTGTCTTGCTTTTATAAAATTTAGTATGATATCTATGTGTTTGTTTTCTATATCTTTATTAATGCCAATTGCATGCATCGCATAGTATAAAAGCCGTGAAGTTATTGGTCTTGGATACAGAAAATATGAGAGCGGGATTTTTACAGTATTTTCTTGCACCATTAGTCCACCCAATGGCACTTGAGACATTATGTATTCATCATCTTCACTCGCCAGATTAGCAAAATTTATTATTGCATTAACAGCACCACTCCAACGATTCGTTATTAGTGGCAAAATTTCATTGCGAATATAATTGCGATTATATTCGTTGTCAAAATTACTCTCATCTTGCATATATGGAATATTATTCTGTTCAATATATTTGTCAATTTGATTTTTGTCTGTGTTGAGCATTGGACGGATATATTTGTTATCGCGATTGATTGTCATCCCTGTAAGTCCCTTAATCCCACTGCCACGAAAAAGGTGCATAAGCACAGTTTCTGCTTGGTCAAATTTGTGATGAGCAAGCACAATTTTATCAACAATCTTTTCATTAAGTAATTTTTCAAACACACCATATCTCGCCTCTCTTGCCCCACTTTCAATAGACACACCCTTTTCTTTTGATAGATTGATACAATCAATTTGGAATTTACAAACTTTGATATTATGTTCTTTGCAAAATTTTTCAACGAACGCAACTTCTTTTTTGCTATTTTCTCTAATCATATGGTCAATTGTTATCGCCAAAATATCAAAGCCCAGTTCGTGCTTGATTTCGTTTAGAAAACAAAGAAGTGCCATACTATCCCTGCCACCACTAACTCCAATGCCCACCATATCGCCTTGTTTTATTAGCGAATATTTTTCGATAAGTTTTTTGATATTTTCCATATTTTTATCCTGAAATTATTTTACAATAATATATTTTATAAATCAATAAAATATTGACAGAAAAAATTAAAAATAATGTACAAAAATCGATTTTTTTGTAATTATTTTGATTATTTTTCTAAAAATTAGTGTTTTTTAGTAACAAAAAATACGACAATGATTTGTAAGTTATTACAAATATTTGTCGCATTTTTTCTATTTTTTATCTTAGTCTATTTGTTTAACATTATCTTGTTTGCCATTCTGCTCATCATCATGTTCTTGCATTTTCATTTCGTTTATGACTTCGTTTTTTAGAATGTTAGGGTTTCTTAGATGACTGTAAATTGTGTACATTGCTCCCAAAAAAGCACAAGATATTAAAAATCCTATACCAAGTCCAACAGTTGCCCAAATGCGAACATTTGTCGTCCCGCCCGCAAGCATCTTGTTTGCTATTATAATTAGCACAACAAGGCAAGCAAGGGCTATTATGCCAAACAAAATTGATAACACAAGATACAAATTTTTATTTTTCATATTATTCTCCTTTAATATTTTTTACAAGAAATTTGTTTTTATTCTTGTTCTTTTGCCACGTTGTCGTTATTTTCAGCAATTTTTTCTTCAATTATGTCGTCAGCATTTATTTCTTCTTCTTCATGTTCATTCACTGCAATGCTCACAACTTTTGCACCTTCTCTAAGTCGCATAATTCTCACACCTTGCGAGTTTCTTCCAATAAGACTTATGTCTTTGACTGGCGTTCTTATTATTACGCCATTATCGGCAACAATTATAACATCTTGGTCAATTTTAACTTGTTTGAGCACTGCAAGTTTGCCTGTTTTTTCATTAAATTGACCTGCTTTAACACCTTTTGCACCACGCGATGTCAATCTAAAGTCGTCAACATGATTACGCTTCCCATAACCATTCTCACTAACTGTAATAATCTCAGCGTCCGTTTCGCCTTTCTTTATAATTGTCATTGCAATAACTTCTTCGCCATTCGCCAAGTTGATTGATTTAACACCACGAGCAGTTCTGCCCATTGCTCTAACTTTTTGCTCACTAAATCTTGCACATTTGCCGTCCGTTGATGCAATTAAAATTTCGTCGTCGCCAGTTGATGTCATAACACCAATAAGTTCGTCGCCGTCTTCCAAACTTATTGCAATTTTTCCGTTTTTGCGGATATTTGCAAACTCAATAAGTTTTGTCTTTTTGATAAGTCCTTGTTTTGTTGCCATAACAAGATTGTTTGTTGTATCTCCAGTTAATGGTATGATTGTATTGACTTTTTCTCCGCTCTCTAGTGGCAATAGGTTTATCATTGCCCTACCTTTTGCTTGTCTTTGTGCTTCTGGAATCTCATATGTTTTTAGCGTGTACACTTTGCCAAAGTTTGTAAAAAATAGTAAATCATCGTGAGTGTTTGCGATAAATATATCTTCGACAAAATCTTCTTCTTTGGTTTTGTGGGCACTTATCCCAACGCCGCCACGTTTTTGTGTTCTATATTCGTCCAAACTCATTCTTTTGATGTAACCTTGATGTGTTTTGGATATAACAACATCTTCTTTCTTTATTAGGTCAGCAATATTTATATCGCCAAGGTCGTGACTAAGTTGTGTTCTTCTTTCATCGCCAAATTTGGCTTTTAGTTCTTCAAGGTTACTTTTTATGATTGAAAGTACTTTTTCTTCGCTAGAAAGTATAGAATTAAGTTCGCCAATAAGTTTTTCTAGTTCACTGTATTCTTCGTTAAGTTTTTCAACTTCCAAACTTGTAAGTTTGCTAAGTTTCATATCTAGTATTGCATTTGCTTGAATATCGTCTAATTCAAAGTTTTGGATAAGTTTTGTTTTTGCATCGTCTTTGTCATCCGCCTCTTTGATTATCTTTATAACTTCGTCAATGTGCGCTAGGGCAATAACAAGTCCTTGAACAATATGCATACGCTCCTCGGCTTTCTTTAGGTCAAATTGTGTTTTTCTAATTAAAACATCTTTTTGATGTTCAAGATAGTAATAGAGCATTTGTTTAAGGTTAAGCACTTTTGGTTCACGATCAACGAGTGCTAGCATAATAATTCCTTCGCTTTGTTGGAGCATTGTCTTTTTGTAAAGCATATTCAAAACAACCTGAGCATTGGCGTCTTTTTTTACATCAACAACAACTCTAAGTCCGTCACGGTCGCTTTCTTCTTTAATGTCACTTATTCCTTCAATTTTCTTGTCTTTAACAAGGTCAGCCATTTGCATAATAAAGCGCGCCTTGTTGACGCCATATGGCAGTTCTGTTATAACGATTTTGAATCTACCGTTGTCGGTTTCTTCAATTTCTGCTTTTCCGCGGACAATAATGCTACCCCGTCCAGTTGTGTATGCTTGACGAACAGCATTTCGCCCCATAATGATTCCGCCTGTTGGGAAATCTGGTGCTGGAATATATTCCATAAGCTCTTCAACTGTTATATCTTTGTTATCGATAAGTGCCTCAACACCATTTATTACTTCAGTTAGGTTGTGTGGTGGAATGTTTGTTGCCATACCAACGGCAATACCATCGGCACCATTTACAAGCAAATTTGGAAATTTACAAGGAAGCACTCTTGGTTGCATAAGCGTATCATCAAAGTTTGGATACATATCAACAGTTTCCTTGTCAATATCTTCAAGCATATACTCACTCATTTTGCTAAGTCTTGCTTCTGTGTAACGCATAGCAGCGGGGCTGTCGCCATCTATTGAACCAAAGTTACCATGCCCGTCAACTAGCGGATATCTTATTGAAAAGTCTTGCGCAAGTCTTACAAGTGCATCATACACACTACTATCGCCATGTGGGTGATATTTACCCATAACTTCACCGACAATTCTGGCACATTTTTTGTATGGCTTGTCGCTATAATTTCCAAGTTCACCCATAGAGTAAAGTATTCTCCTGTGAACAGGTTTAAGTCCATCTCTTACATCTGGAATGGCACGCGAAACATTGACTGCCATTGCATACGAGATAAACGATTTTTTTAATTCATCGGTTGCTTCAACTTGCATAACTTTTGTGTTTGCAAACAACTCATGAAGTTCTTTTTTCTTTTCTTCCATTTTTCTCACCTTTATCTTTTATTACACATCAAGGTCTTCAACCAAGGTTGCATTTTCTTCAATAAATTGACGTCTAAGTTCAACATCTTCACCCATAAGTTTGTTAAACATTGCATCTGCTTCAACCGCATCTTTCATTGTGATTTGAATCAGTATTCTGTGTTCTGGGTTCATTGTTGTTTCCCAAAGTTGTTCTGGGTTCATTTCGCCAAGACCTTTGTATCTTTGGATAGTTATACCCTTTCTGCCATATTGTTGCAAATTGGCTTCAAGTTCTTCATCACTATAAAAGTACATTTCTTCTTTGCCGCGAACGAGTTTGTATAGTGGTGGCATTGCTGAATAAACATATCCCTTTTCAATTAGTGGACGCATAAATCTAAAGAAGAATGTCAAAAGCAATATTCTTATGTGCGAACCGTCAACATCGGCATCGGTCATACAAATAATTTTTTTGTATCTAAGTTTTTCTTCATTAAAATCGTCTTGTATTCCCGCACCAAAAGCGGTTATCATACTCTTAATTTCGTTATTTTCCAAAATATGATTAAGTCTTGCCTTTTCAACGTTAAGTATTTTACCACGAAGTGGCAAAATCGCTTGAAATCTCCTATCCCTACCTTGTTTTGCACTGCCACCAGCGGAATCTCCTTCGACAAGGTATATCTCGCAATGTGTCGGGTCTTTTTCTGTGCAATCAGCGAGTTTTCCAGGAAGCGTTGTGCTTTCAAGCACACCTTTTCTTCTTGTAGACTCTCTTGCAAGTCTTGCCGCTTCTCTTGCTCTTTGAGCGGTTATGCTTTTAAGCACCAATTCTCTGCCAAGTGATGGGTTTTCCTCCAAGAAATCGCCAAATCCTTCGGTCATTGCCTTTTCAACTTCTGTTCGCATTTCACTGTTGCCAAGTTTTGTTTTTGTTTGCCCTTCAAATTGTGGGTTCATAAGTTTAACGGAAATAACCGCTGTGATACCTTCACGACAATCGTCGCCAGAAAGTTTTTCGTTTTCTTTTATAATTTTGTTCTTTTGGGCAAAATCGTTGATAACTTTTGTAAGTGAGTTCTTAAAACCAACAAGATGCGTTCCGCCTTCTTCGGTGTTAATATTGTTTGCATAGGTGTGAATAATCTCGTTGTAACCGTCATTATATTGGAATGCGACTTCAACTTCACTTGTAGCACTTATTTTATTAAAATACACCGGGTGTGGGAAAAGTGGATTTTTGTTTATGTTAAGATAATCAACAAATTCAATAATTCCGCCCTTAAATTCAAAAACATCTTTCTTTTCTTTGCCCGCACGATTATCTTGTAAGGTTATAACAATACCCTTATTCAAAAATGCAATTTCACGAAATCTGTTTTTGATTGTTTCATAATCAAATTCAACTGTTTCAAATATCGTGTCATCTGGAAGGAAAGTTACCGTTGTCCCACGTCTTTCTGATGTTTCCATTTTCTTTAGTGGAGCGTCTGCCTTCCCACGAGCAAATTGCATATAATAGTGATAGCCATTTTGATACACATCAACTTTGAGCCATTTTGAAAGTGCATTTACACAACTTACACCAACTCCGTGAAGTCCGCCAGAAATTTTGTAACCACTGCCACCAAACTTTCCACCTGCATGAAGTTTTGTCAAAACAACTTCAACTGCACTTTTGCCTTCCTTTTCAATTATCCCCGTCGGAATGCCACGACCATTATCAGCCACACTGCACGAACCATCGTCATTAAGCGACACTTCAATATGTGTGCAATATCCAGCCAACGCTTCATCGATACTGTTGTCAACAACTTCGGTTACAAGGTGATGAAGTCCCCTTGTGTCCGTTGAACCGATATACATACCTGGTCTTTTCCTTACCGGCTCCAACCCTTCCAAAACCTGAATATCCGACTGGTCATACTTTTCACTTTTGGTTAGGTCTAATTCTTCTTCCATTTTTTTCTCCTTAATTAAATTAATATAGCATATAAAATTTATTTCCAAATTATATATTACATATACTATTATTAGTATAACATACTATAGTATATAAATAAAGCAAAATTTTGAAATTTTATCAAAAAAAGAAAGTTCTTTACCTTGTTTTCTATATTGAGTATCACATCTTATTTTGGACGTAAAAAAAACTCACTAGATGTGAGATTTTAAGAGTGATTAGTCCATGAGATATATCAAAAGTCCAATACCTATAATAAGCGCCAAAATAAACAAAACAAAAAATGTTATCTTAACTGGCGATTTTGGCATTTTTCCTGCGAGTTTACCTGTTTGCCCGTTCATATATGTCAGATAGTCTTTTTCTTTGTATTTGTATCTAACTTGATATATTGGCAAAATGCAATAGTTGTACATTTCACTAGTGTATGATGTGTTTTGAGTAAAACTTACAACACTAGTGTAGGAATATCTTGCCAAAATTTGTTTTTTGATTATATTCTCCATAATACCATTTGCAATTTTCTTGGATTTAGCCAGACTTTGATTGTAATGCTCCACACTATAACCTAAGATAAAGTTTGAATCAAAAACAACTTGTTCACTTGTGGAAAAAGGTTTGAGTTTATCAAATATTTCTTGGGTAATATGGGAACTTGACTCCACCATGATATCGGTAAGATTCAACTTTTTTGTGCCATAGATATTTTGATATGTTGTCTGTGTCCTACTTTTACCATCAACAAAGACTGTTGTCGTTGTGGCAAGTACCCCTGTATATTTTGTTGTTGTATTCGCATCAAAAGAAAAGCAAGGAATATACACACCAGATATATTATCTACTGGCGGTGCCTTTTTGAATTTATTTGGCAAAAACCATTTCTTTTTGATTTTCTTTACATATAAGTTTGTACTTTCGTCTTTTGAGTACTTAAATGGCACAATGGCATCAGGTTGAAGTCCTGCCATTTCGTCTGTTTCAGCAACATAGCCACTGCCACAATATGGGCATCTTTTTGCAACTTCCAAACTATTCAAAACAACATTTGCCCCGCAATTTGAGCATTTGAAAACTTTATTTTCTTGTGTAAATTGTTTGTAATCTACTAAATTTTCCGCGTCGGAATCATATGGGTGTTTTTTTACATCATAATCGTATGTCAGTGGCACGACACTTTCACAAAAAACGCACTTCAATCCTTTATCTTTGGGCGAAAAAGCCATATTCCCGCCACAAGATGGGCATTTTTGACTTTTTCTTTTAAGTTCTTTTTCATTCATTAAATTTTATTCCCGCATTCTGGGCAAAATTTGGCACCTTTTTTTAGTACAGCACCACATTTTGCACATATGTTTTTATTTACTACTTCTTCTCCACATTCTGAGCAAAATTTTGTATTTTTACCAAGTTCAGCACCACATTTTGCACAAATCAAAACTTGAGAAGTCCCACATTCCGGGCAAAATTTGGCACCCTTTTTGATTTTTGCACCACAAGAAATACACTCAGCACTATTTTCTTTGGGTTTGTTCTCAGTTTCAACACTTCCTGCAAAAACATTGCCAATTGTCGCACCCGCACCAAGCCCAACACCAAGCCCAGCCAAATTCCCACCACTTGGGTTGTTTGCAACGTCTTTGATTGCTTGAGCCGTTTGGTATTGTGTGTATGTACCCATCTTATCTTCCAAAACACCAAGTTTGGTACGTTCGTCAAGTACTTTTTCAACTTCTTCCGGAAGAGAAATATTCTCAATAACAAGTGAGCATAATTTTAGCCCCAACTTCGAAAATTGTTCTTGCCCCATATCCACAATTTTGCTTGAAAATTCACGATAGTTTGCAGCAAGATCCAAAGCGGAAATTTTACTCTCAGCAATCGCGTCGGTAACCGCCTCGATTAACATTGGTTTGAGTTGCGAAGCAACATCACTAACACTGTAGACAGCATTTGTGCCAAATACTTCTTTCATAAATATTTTCGCATCATCCACTTTGAAAGAATACACACCAAACCCACGGAGTCTAACAGTACCAAACTCTGCATCGCGCATCATAATAGGATTTTG
>CAYQLL010000023.1:0-10941 GCA_964418405.1 uncultured Christensenella sp.
AAAAATATAGTCCCTTTTGAGCAATTTGTTTTCCAGGGGCTATCTTTTTATTCGCAATTTATCAAGTCGTCAGCGGAAACATCTAATATTTTACATAATTTCCTAATCATTTCAACGTTTGGCTCAGTTCGTCCTTGCTCCCAATTGGCATAACAACTTTCAACCACATTAAGTTTAACAGCCATTTGTTTTTGAGTTAGTGACTGTTCTTTTCGATAATATTTTAGATTATTACAAAATGTTTTATCCATATATAATATTATGTAACAAACTAGACAAAATATCTTGACACTAGACAAAATATCTAGTAAAATATTTGTAAAGCAGTAAAAAAATAACTGTATGATTATAAAGGAGAGATTTATGAAAATTAAAAAAGTTTTATTATTTTTGCTTGTTTTGGCATTTATTCCTTGCATATTTTTGTTCACTGGTTGCAACTCAAGCAAGCAAATTGAAATACGGGTTGAAAATGACTATGTTCAGTGGTCGTATGAAGGTGAGAACACTTGGACGAATGTTATATCAGTCGACAGTATAAAAGATTCGCTTGGCGTTGCTTATCAAGGGAATGCAGGTGTTGACGGCAAGCAAGTAGAATTTAGGAAAACACAAGATTATATTCAATGGCACTATGTTGGCGAGAGTTCTTGGCAAAATCTTATCGCAATAAGCGAATTAAAAAATGATGATAATTCGTCAGTTGATGAAAATCCGCAAGGTCTTGCATTTTATCCACTCGATGATGGAACTTATGGTGTAGGTATCGGTTATGCAACTCAGTTGTCGCATATTGAGATACCTGGAAGTTATAAGGGGAAAACAGTGACAACAATTGTAGAAGAGAGTTTTATTGAATCTAGTTTTATTCAATAAAATTACCAAAAACAATAAAGACTATACAATGCATGCCATACAGTTATAACTTGGAGTCAATCTATATTGATGATTTAAGTTTTTGGCTCAATATTGATTTTGATCGTGGACTTGATGAGGATGTAGATTTATATTTGAATGGTGAAAAATTAGAAGATGTTGTTATTCCAAGTAACATTGAAGAAATTAAACCTTATGCATTTCGCAACTGTCGTTCATTAAAAAGTGTTAAAATATCCGAAAATGTGACAAAAATTGGATATATGGCATTTAGTTGTTGTGAAAACTTAACAGAAGTTATTATATCAAAAAATGTCGAACAGTTGGACAGTTGTTTATTTGATGGTTTTAATGAAAATTTAACTGTATATTTCGAAAGTGTAGAAATAAAATCTACATGGAGTCAGTCTTGGAATAGTATGGAGCATTCTTCTGGCTATGAAGATTTTGCAAATTTTTATCTATACAGCGAAACACGACCAACAGTAGAAGGCAAATTTTGGCACTATGTTAATGATGTTGTGACAAAGTGGTAAATACTTATAAAAATACAAAAAATGTAGTCAACTAGGCTACATTTTTTGTGTATGTTATTAAATTTTTGGTTCGAAGTTTTCGAATATTATGTTGTCGCAATGTTTGACTTTTTTGAGGTATTCGTCTTGACTGCGAATGCACCAAACAAGTAAGGGTAGGTGTTTGTACTTTCGAACAAAGCGGTTTGGGACATTTCTAGCGTCGTATGAGATAAAGTTAGGGCAGGAAATTTTTTTGTTAAGGAGCATACGTTTTAGGGCAAACTTTTTGATAAACGATAGTTTTTCGCCCTTAAAATAGCCCGCAAGTTGCCCACGAATAATGTGTGGGGCATTCTTTTTGAAATATTCCAAAACATATGGGTTGAAACTTTGAATTGCATATTCGCCATTGTAATTTTTCAATAAGTTAATTAGGGCACTTTCAAGTTCACCAACTTTTCCTTCGTTTTTGACTTCAATCAAAATTGGCACTTGTCCAGAGACGAGTGATAAAACTTCTTCAAAAGTTGGAATTGTGTATTTTGTTCCCAAAAGAGAGTAGTCACAAAGCGTGTCTTTTGTGAGATTTTTAACATAGCCGTCCTTGTTTGTTACTCTTGACAATGTGTCGTCGTGAAAAACAACAATTGTTCCGTCACAAGTTAGGTGAACATCAAGTTCAATTGGGTAGCCTTTGTCTATTGCATTTTGAAATGCGCCCAAAGAATTTTCAGGCAATTCGTCGGTGTGAAGTCCGCGGTGTGCGATTGGATATTCAACAAGCCAAGTCTTAAATAAATCCATAATATTTTTCCTTTTGATTGTATTTTAGCATAAATGTATGTAAATTCAAAATAATAATTTGCAAATTATGTTATTTTTTTATATAATAGAATAAATTTTACGGAGAATTATGGAAACAAGACAACAAAGAATTAGGAATTTTTGCATAATAGCACATATCGACCACGGTAAAAGCACACTTGCGGACAGACTGATTGAAAAGACTGGCACTGTGTCAAGCCGTGATATGAGCGAGCAAATTTTGGATAGTATGGACATTGAAAGGGAAAGGGGAATAACAATCAAACTTACTCCAACAAGGATGTTTTATGACTATAACGGCGAAGAATACACACTAAATTTAATTGACACGCCGGGACATGTGGACTTTACATATGAAGTTTCGCGTTCTCTTGCCGCTTGCGAGGGCGCAATTTTAATTGTTGACGCATCGCAAGGTGTTGAAGCACAAACCATTGCAAACACATACCTAGCACTTGACAATAACCTAGAAATTTTGCCAGTACTAAACAAAATTGATTTACCTAGTGCCGATATTGAAAAAACTAAAAAAGAGATTGAAGACGTTTTGGGAATACCTGCGGACGATGTTCCTTGCATTTCCGCAAAAGACGGCATAAACATTGACGATGTTTTGACCCAAATTGTTGAAAAAATACCTTGCCCTAAGGGCGACGAAACAAAACCACTCAAAGCACTTATTTTTGACAGTATGTACGATAATTTCAAAGGTGCAATATGTTTTGTTCGCATATTTGACGGACAAGTCAAAGTCGGCGGCAAAATTCAAATGATGAAAACAAACAAAATGTACGAAGTCACCGAAGTTGGCGTTTTTACCCCATCAATGAAATCAGTCAGCATATTGTCAGCGGGCGATGTTGGCTATATCTCGGCAAGCATAAAAAATTTATCCGACACCAAAGTTGGCGACACAATAACATCTTTTGAAAATCCATGCAGTGAGCCACTTGCGGGCTACAAGGAAGTAAAACCAGTTGTATTCAGCGGAATTTTCCCGCTAGATGGTTCAAAGTATGGCGACCTAAAAGACGCGCTTGAAAAACTAAAACTCAACGACGCATCCCTTCAATTTACGCCCGAAACATCAATCGCACTTGGTTTTGGTTTTCGTGTTGGCTTTTTGGGACTACTTCATATGGAGATAATAACTGAAAGACTTGAGCGCGAGTTTAATTTGGATATAATCACAACCGCTCCAAGTGTAAGTTATCACGTGTACAAAACTAATGGCGAAATGATTGAAGTAAGCAATCCTTCAATGCTCCCAAAACCTGCTGAAATTGAACGAATTGAAGAGCCAATGATAAAACTAAATGTTTTCACACCACCAGAATATGTTGGCGCAATAATGGACCTTTGCCAAGAAAAACGTGGCGAGTTTTTGGATATGCAGTATCTAGAGAAAACAAGAGTTGTGATGAAATACCATATGCCACTTGGCGAAATGATTTATGACTTTTTCGACTCGCTAAAATCTCGCACTCGCGGATATGCAAGTTTGGACTATGAAGTGTATGGTTTTGTGCCAAGCGAACTTGTCAAACTTGACATAATGCTAAACGGCGAAACTTGTGACGCTCTAAGTTTAATTACACACAAAGACAAAGCGTATGCGCGTGGCAGACAGATTGCCGAAAAACTAAAAAAGGTTATTCCAAGACAACTTTTTGAAGTGCCAATTCAAGCGTGCGTAGGTGGAAAAATTATCGCAAGAGAAACTGTTAGTGCAATGCGAAAAGATGTTCTTGCAAAATGTTATGGTGGCGACATTTCAAGAAAACGTAAACTACTTGAAAAACAAAAAGCAGGCAAAAAACGTATGCGTCAATTTGGCAGTGTTGAACTTCCAAGCGAGGCATTTATTAGCATACTTAAAACCGATGATGAAAACTAATTCAATGATATACATCCATATTCCTTTTTGTAACAGTAAATGTTTTTACTGCAATTTTTGCTCGGCAAAATATGATGAAAATATACAAGAAAAATATATAGAAAAATTATTAGAGGAAATAAAATTTAATTCAAATAAAAATACAAATATTTCATCAATTTATATTGGTGGTGGAACACCAAGTTCAATAAATGAAAAATATATTAAAAAAATAATTTATGAAATAAAAAATAATTTTAATATAAATAAAAATGCGGAAATATCGATTGAAGCAAACCCTTGCAGTATAACGGAAAGCAAACTAAAATTATATAATGATATTGGAATAAATAGAATTAGTATTGGTGTGCAAAGTCTAAATAATTTACAGTTAAAATTAATTGGACGTAAACACACAAAAAAACAAGCGATAAATGCAATAAAATTAGCAAAAAAATATTTTAATAATATAAATTGTGATATACTAATTGGAATTCCAAAACAAAATTATTTTTCATTAAAACAAAGTGTAAAAAAATTGATTAAATTAAATATTTCGCACCTAAGCGCATATATGCTAATTTGCGAAAATGGTACCCCGCTTACAAAAAAAATACAAAGTGGCGAACTAAAAGTTATAGACGACGACAAGTGTGTTTCATATTACGACAAACTTAACTTGTACCTAAAAAAGAAAGGTTATTTTCGCTATGAAATATCCAACTTTTCAAAGCCAAATTTTGAGTGCAAGCATAACTTAGGTTATTGGAACTTAACTGACTATTATGGTTTTGGACTTTCCGCGCATAGCTTTGTAAATGGCGAAAGATATTCAAACACAACCAATATGCAAGAATATCTTGACAATAATTTTGCATACAAAAAAGAAAAACTAACCAACCAAGAAAAAATTGAAGAACTGATTATGCTTTCGCTTCGCACAAAATATGGTGTTAGCATTAAAAAATTAAAACAACTTGGCTATGATATCTTAAAAGAAAAAAGCGAAACAATTAAATCTCTTTCCGCGTTTTTGGATATTGAAAACAATCATATAAAATTAAAAGACGACAAGTTTGGTGTAACAAATCAACTCATTGTCGCCCTTTTGCCAAATTTATAAAACATTTTAATATGTATACTAAATCAATTTGTCATTAACTTTAACCGAAATTCTATTTGTTAAAGTTATTCTTGCTTCAATTGTGTAATCTTCAATTGTTGTCGATAAATATATTGGCGAATATGTAACAAGTGTGCTGTGTTCATCATACAATTCTCCGTCAAGTCTTAGTGTGTGATGATACCAACCAGCATATACCGAAATTATAACACCTTCATATTCATATTCTCTATATGAAATAAGCAAAGCAGCAACTAAGAATATAATAACGATAGGCGACCCAATCACATAATAGATAGTATGCCAACTTGGTGATGCTGGTTCAAACTCGTATGAAACCAAATAATAGGTCGCGACCTCGCCGTCAACATAAGCGGTGCCTGATGCTTCTTTTTCTCCATATGCATAAAGATATATTGATTCTGTTGATAAAAGATTGTTTGAACTATCGTAAAACTTTATCTTTGCATATCCCGAATTTACTTCTCTATTAAAAGTCAAATAAACACTCACAGTTGTAGAATCAAGGTATGTATAATATTCGTCAATGTATGCATTACTATCGACCAAAGCTAACTCTGGTTTTGAATTCATTGATGCGTTTGGATAAACAAAAAAACAAATTGTAATTATAAACCAAATTATTTTACGAAATATACTCTTAAACTTTTCGAAATTAAAGTTTTGTTGATTATTTTCCATATGAATTCCTTTGATACAATCAAATATATTTTATCACAATTTGAGATACAAGTCAACATCACGATATGAGATTAGTATAATATGCTTTATGAGATTAAGGGAAATAAGGGAAACGAATAAAAAGACGCAAATTGAAATTGCCAACTTTTTACATATAA
Source organism: uncultured Christensenella sp. (assembly GCA_964418405.1). Classification (GTDB taxonomy): domain Bacteria; phylum Bacillota; class Clostridia; order Christensenellales; family UBA1242; genus UBA5893. The sequence goes on from CAYQLL010000023.1 coordinate 6,079, forward strand.
AGCAAAATACCTATTCACAGTACGAGAATGAGCATAGACAAATACCGATTGTAATGCTTGCAAATCTTTCGAAATATTATAATACATTGGTTGATTACATTTTAGGTTTAACTGAAATTGAAGAACCCTATCCTAAAAATTAAAACGAATTAAGCAAGATTAAATCTTTTCCCATCTTGACAAAATAGAGTGGTTTGTTATAAAATATTAGTATGAGAATATTTAGCGATTGCCAATTTGATTTTGCTCAATTTGGGAAATATTTACAAAATATGCACAGAGATTTGCTTGCAATAAAGAAGTATTATTGCAATTATTTTGATGCGAACTCAAAAGTCGATATTGATACATATATAAAAAATTTTGATAGTTATGTTGAGCTTGTAAAAATTGTATTATACGACAAAGAAAAATATAAAAATTGGAAAAGCACTATTCAAGATTATGATAATAGTGATGATAAGTATGCAATTTTACTTAGTTTGTTCAAAAAAAACGTAGCAACCTTAGACTTTTCTCCAAGTGATAGTGATATTTACCTAAGCCCTAATACTGTTGTATTTTTTAATAATGATGTATTTAAGATTTTGGAGCAAATAGCAAATAGCATCTTTCAACTTGAAGATGATGTTTCCAAAATAACAATTCCTATTTGGAATAAAACTCTAACAAGCGTGAATGATTTTGACGGCAAAAAACCATATAGATTGTTGGTAAAAGTTTTAAATGAGTGGAGAGTGCTGTTTAGTAAAGGCGAAGAATTTGCTCAAACTTGTGATTATCTCAATAATAGAATTGGTTGCAGTTTATCGTATGTGACAGATTATAAGTCATTGTTCTTCAAATCACGCAATGGGGCTTATGGAATTGTGTATAGTCTAAATGACGGATTTATTGCGGGAAGCAGTAAAGATGCATATCTTGATGAATTTATAAACGATGAATGTCCACAAGATATCCCCACCTTATCCATGAATCCAATTAGACAAGTATATTTTGAAAATGGAAATTCGGTTCAGGCAAATGCGACCAAAATTGCAACGCCCAAAGGTGTACTTTTTAAGAATAGTGATAGATATAACGAAATAATTGCTGATAAGAGGAAAATTACGCCAGTTGCGGTTTTTTATCTGAAATATGATAAAACAACCCCAAACAAACAAGATTTTAAACTGTTTGATAAGTGCAAAGATTCCGCTGATGCACTTGCGAAAACGCTAAATGTTCCAATAATTGAACTAAATCAGTTTGAAAAAGTTTACAACACTCAACAAAAAATGAATGATGAAGTTGCTGAATGCGCAGGTGGGTTGACTTTATAAGAATTTTATGGTATTCTTTACTAAAATTAGATATTTGAGGTGATATATGGAAAAAAGTAGATTTGATAGTTTGCAAAAAAAACCAAAAGCAGAACGATACACGAAAGATGACATTTTGGATATGATAAACCACAGCACAACATTGCACTTATATGCAATGGAATATATTTTGCTTTTTGATAAAAATGAAAGAGCAGTGAATGCAGTGGTAAAAGCATTTAATGTGTATACAGATGTAAAAATTTGGGGTAGTACAACCATGAATTCATGTACTTACTTAAAATTTGAAATTGATTACAAATTTCCAGAGAGAGTAGAAGATGCAATTGAATCGAGGTTTAGAGTAGTAAGTAAAGAGAATATGCTGAAGATGAGAAAGAAAGAGGAAAGTATCGCTGCAGAAATTGAAGATGACCTATTGGGAGCTGAGAGATAAGATGAAAGAGTATATTGAAAAAGTTTATAATGAAAGACTAAAATTTGATGATATAATGTATATTTTAAGTAATGTCAGAAACTTTCTTGAAGCAGATATTGAAACAAAGTCGCTTGTTATGAGTTTTAAGGCAATATTTATTGATAATCCAACTTTGGGAAATAAACATCTAAACATATTTAGAACTTATGCCGATATCTTTGGTTTTTTTACAGAAGATGGTGTGTCTTTTGATATAAAATTTAGCAAAGAAATGCCAAATGAGTTGAAAGAAAAAATTGTTCAAAAAGGCAAGAAAATAATTGATAAAATAAACAGACAAAGGCAAATTGCTGAACAAATATTTTAATTGAAAGCAAAAAACAGTAAAAATTCTACTGTTTTTTTGTTTTATTGCTTGCAAAATAAAAAAAAATGTGATACATTATGTGTAAAGTGATTTTGCTTGACAGCAAAACGCTTAAAAGTGGTGACATATGAGCGTTGAAGAAAATGTTAAACTTGGCGAACTAATTGATATATATGGCAACTTACTTAGTGAAAAGCAAAAATTGGCAATATCGCAATATATCGAATTAGATTTGTCTTTGTCCGAAATTGCGGAAAGTGAGAACATAACTCGCTCAGGTGCATACGATGCAATTCAAAAAGCCAAAGAAAAGTTGTATAATTATGAAGAAAAGTTAAAAGTTTATTATATAAAAACTCGCCTTCGTGAAATTATGCAAGATGAAAAGTCGATAAAAGAAAATTTAGCAAAATTGTTGGAGGAAATTTAATGGCACTTTTTTCAAGTTTAAGTGAAAAGATGGCTCATATCTTTTCAAAACTTACCAAAAAAGGAAAACTTACTGACCTTGAGATAAAAGAATCAATGCGAGAAATAAAACTCGCACTTCTAGAAGCAGATGTAAACTACTTGGTCGTAAAAGACTTCATAAAAACCGTTTCAGAAAAAGCAAGCGGGGAGCAAGTTCTCAAAAGTTTAACTCCCGGGCAACAAGTTATTAAAATTGTCAATGAAGAATTGACACAACTTATGAGCAGTCCAAATCAAAAACTTCAAGTGTCGTCAAACCCTCCAACAATAATTATGATGTGCGGACTTCAAGGTGCGGGCAAGACCACTATGTGTGCAAAACTTGGCGCGTACCTAAAAAAATCGGGCAAACGTCCACTTTTGGTTGCGTGTGATATATATCGTCCCGCAGCAATAACCCAACTCAAAGTTGTTGGAAGTCAAGCCAAAGTTGATGTTTTTGAAAAGGGAACACAAAATCCAGTAAAAACCGCCAAACAAGCAGTTGAATTTGCTCTAAAACAAGGTTATGACACTGTAATTTTGGACACGGCGGGCAGACTTCATATAAATGAAGAACTGATGACTGAACTCAAAAACATCAAAAGTGAAGTTCACCCAACGGAAATTTTGCTAACAGTCGACAGTATGACTGGTCAAGACGCAGTGACAGTTGCGGAAAGTTTTAATAATGACCTTGACATCACGGGCGTAATTTTGACAAAACTAGACGGCGACACACGTGGCGGTGCAGCACTTTCAATAAAGGCAATCACACAAAAACCAATCAAATTTTGTGGGATAGGCGAAAAAATTGGCGACATTGAACCATTTTATCCAGACCGAATCGCATCAAGAATTCTTGGAATGGGCGACGTTTTGAGTCTTATTGAAAAAGCACAAGAAGCGGTGACTGAAGATGAAATGAAAAAGATGGAAAAGTCTTTCCGTGAAAATTCGTTTACCTTTGAAGACTATCTTGTCCAACTTGAAAAACTCAACAAAATGGGGAATATAAATGACCTTATCGCAATGATTCCGGGGCTTAAAAGCAAAGTAGGTAATGTGCAAGTTGATGAAAACGCACTAAAACGCAACAAGGCAATTATCCAAAGTATGACCAAAAAAGAAAGAATTCACCCAGAGATAATAAAATCAAGTCACCGTATGCGCATTGCAAAAGGCAGTGGAACATCAATTCAAGAAGTAAATTCGCTCATAAAACAATTTGAGCAGTCCAAAGAAATGATGAAGCAAATGAAAAATAAAAAAGGCTTGTTTGGACGTATGTTTTAATTTGATATAAAAATAACTTTAATCAATAGACAATAAAAGTTATTTGTTATATAATAAATACAAAAAAGGAGAAAAATAAAATGGCATTAAAGATTAGATTGACAAGACTAGGAGACAAAAAGACACCTTTCTACAGAGTTGTAGTAGCGGATTCAAGATCTCCAAGAGATGGAAAGTTTGTTGAAGTTATTGGAACATACAATCCACTCACAAATCCTGCTGAAATCAAAATTGATAACGAAAAAGCATCAGCTTGGCTTAAAAACGGTGCTCAACCAACAGACACAGCAAGAGAATTGTTAATAAAAAGTGGCGTTATTGAAAGAAAATAACAAAGCAAAAAGGGGACAATTATGGAAGAATTAGTTGAATACATTGTAAAGTGCTTGGTGGACAATAAAGACGCCGTAAAACTCACAACAACAAGAGAAGGTAGCGAAATTAACATCATAGTAAATGTCGCAGAAGAAGACCTTGGAAAAGTTATTGGCAAAAACGGTCGCATTGCCCAAAGCATTCGTGCAATAGTAAAATCAGTTGCATCTAAAGAAAGAATAAGATACAACGTAAAAATAAACAAATAAACTAGAAAGATAGGCAACTCGTTTGCCTATCTTGTTGTATGGGAATAATATGAAGCAAATTTTAGGAAAAATTGTAAAACCACAAGGTGTTAAGGGCGAACTGAAAGTCTATCCAGCCGACACAAATTTATCTATCTACAAAAACATTAAAAAAGTGTACATTGACAATCAAGAAATTGTTTTGTCAAATTTTTGCATTCGCTCGCAGTTTATATATATCAAACTCCCAACTTGTAACGATAGAAATGTTGCGGAAAAATATAGAAATAAAGTAGTTTTTGTGGATAGCGATGCACTTTCTTTGAATAAGAACACATATTTCACAAACGATTTGCTTGAAAGTGAAGTTTATGCAGATAGCGGCGAATATGTTGGAGTTTTGGTTGACATTGAAAGTTATGGCAGTGCCGATGTTTTGACTATCTT
>CAYQLL010000024.1:0-10786 GCA_964418405.1 uncultured Christensenella sp.
GTGGCAAGCATTTGCCACGAGAGGATCTCCCGACAGGGTCAAGTGCGTTTGCACTGGGGGACACGCTCCCCACGCTTACGCGGGGTCGGTGTGACACAACCACCTGTGTCATACCGAGTATCGTAGATACGAGTGTATCTCCCGACAGGGTCAAGTGCGTTTGCACAAGGGGATATGCTCGCCTACTATGTAGGCTCGATATGACACAGGGATATTCAATTTGAAAATTTGTGGTTATTTTCTTTTTTTGTTAAACTTATTACAAATCTTCGATTCCAAGTAGATAATCTGCCGAAACTTGGAAATATTTACAAAGAGCCAAAAGCGAATCTATATTGGGTGTTCTTTTGTTATTTTCCCATCTGGAAATTGCAATATCGCTAACACCAATTTCGTTTCCAAGTTGTTTTAATGTTAAGTTATTTTCTTCTCTTAAATCTTTTAATCTAACCGAAAATGTTTCCATATTTTCCCCCTTTGAAAACATAATAAACCAAATGGTTATAAAATACTTGACAACAACCAAATGGTTGTGATATAAATGGATAACCAAATGGTTGTATTCTGTTTGGATTTAATTTCAGTAAATAGGAGAAAGAAAATGAAAAAAGTAAAACTTATGTTATCACTCAGTTTAATGTGCTTAAGTATCGCAGTACTATGCTTTGGAGTGCTTGCCGCCCAAAGTGTGAGCTACTCTATCTCGGGAACTATCTCGTATGATGTTCAAGATGTGTTTGTTGAAATAACAACAAAGGTTTATAAAGTACAAGATCAACAGATAGTTTCGACGATGAAAACCAATGCAAGCAGTTTGGAGAGCAAGTCTTTTTCAGAGATTGACACATCAACATATGTATTATCGCAAGAACTTACCACATTTAACTCCACAACATCCGAAACCGGAACAAGCGACACAATCAGCATTACTTACGGAAAAGACACGGAGGGAACAACGGCATATTACACATATTATATTGTTATAAATATTAAAAATTTAACATCGAGTAAAAATATTACAGCTTATGTTAGGGAAAGTTCAACGACGAATAGCAGCAACACTTACACGAACAGATATGTTGACGATGTTTCTTCGACGGGAACAAAAAATATAGTTATTGCATGCTCGCTTAAAGATAAGAAAGAATCGGTGACGGGAGAGAGTGTTTCTTATACCGTGTATGTGGGATATGTGGCGGGAAAAGTGATGCTGAGTAATGGAAAGAGTGATAAGAAAGAGAGAGTCGAGGCGAGTGCTTGTTGGACAGAAGGAATGAAATATGGGGATTTGGTAGGACATGGGAATTGGACAAGTTGGACCGTGGAAGGAGTAGAAAGAGTGGCGATGGTGTGGGGTATGGGTAATGTTGTTTACTACTTGGGGACGTTAGAAGAAGAGATTACAGAAGATTGGGCTAGTCAGAGAGGAAGTACGAGCGCAGGTTTAGTGGTATAGAGGATAGAAAGGGGGAAAGTAGACAAATCGAGAAAATAACGTTTTATAGAAAAAAGTTATCCACATATTTAATTGACAACTCTACAAAACTATGCTAATATATCCCCGTAAAGGCGAATAGCTCAGTTGGTAGAGTCGCGGTCTCCAAAACCGTTGGTCGTGGGTTCAAGTCCTACTTCGCCTGCCAATTGACCCTTTTAGGGTCAATTTTTGCATAAAGGGGAAATTATGAAGCAAAGAGTTCTAACAGGTATAAAACCGACGGGAATTGCCCACCTTGGCAATTACTTTGGTGCAATTAAACCGGCAATAGAAATGTCAAATAGTGGCGAATGCGAGTGTATGTTTTTTATCGCCGACTATCATGCCCTAACCACCATCAAAACGAAACAAGATATGATAGAAAACACATACAACATTGCTTGCACATGGCTCGCTTGTGGGCTTGATCCAAACAAAGTTATTTTCTACAAACAATCTAGCATAAGCGAAAACGTTGAACTTGGTTGGATACTGTGTAACCTTACTCCAAAAGGGCTTATGAACCGTGCCCATGCGTACAAGGCATGCATGGAAAAAAATCTTGAAGCAGGTCAGGACAAAGATGCAAATGTTAACATGGGGCTATATAACTATCCTATTTTGATGGCAGCAGATATTTTGCTTTATGACATAAACAGTGTCCCCGTTGGGCTTGACCAAAAACAACACGTGGAAATTGCGCGCGATATCGCAATTTCATTTAATAATCGCTATGGCAACATTCTTACATTGCCATACTGTTCTATTCCAAAGGATATGGGGACTTTGGTTGGGCTTGATGGACGAAAAATGAGCAAAAGTTACAACAACACAATTGAACTATTTTGTCCAGAAAAAACTTTGCAAAAAACAATCAATAAAATTGTCACGGACTCTAGGCTTCCTGGCGAACCAAAAGACGAAGATAACACCATTTGCAAACTATATAAACTTTTTGCAACAAAAGAAAAGTATACGGATTTTGCTCGCCGAATGAAAGAAGGCTTGGGTTGGGGCGACGCCAAAAAAGAACTGTTTAACATAGCGAACGAGTATATCTCACCAATGCGTGAAAAGTACGATTATTATCAAGCACACCGTGATGAAGTTGATGCAATTTTGCTCTCGGGCTCACAAAAAGCGAAACAAATTGCATCAAAAAAACTTCATGAAATTAAAAAACTTATTGGTGTGGAAAATTAAAAGATTAGGGATTTAGATTACTTGGATTTTCTTTTTCAAGTTTTGTTTGGACATTTTTTGGTGTTGTCTTGCTTTGATCTTGTGGTGCAATAAAAATAACAGTGTTTGGTGGCAAAGTTATGCCTTCGGTTATCTCTTCCACTCCTTCAATAATTATCCCCTCTTGTGGCTGATATGTTTCATTTCGAATGAGTTTACTTTCCACAAGTTCGCCATCAATATATCTATCGATATACCCCTTCGCACGATATCCTTCACGTGGGTATTTTAAACGATAATATTCGCCTTTATATGTCACCTTGCTTGAATATTGCCCTGTTGTATCTTGCACAATTCTATCCCCAGAATGCGGAACAACTCCAAGATACTCAACACGCCTTACCACCTTTTCGCCATCCGCAAACTTTTTGCCATAGACTTCAACATATGCATTTTCATTATCGGTGTAAGTTTTTATATATAAATTCTTGTCAGTGTTATTTTTGAAGCGTAAATCGCTGTAACCTTCGCTAACCATTGCATCAAACGCAAGCCAGATATATGACGATGGCAAAGTGTGTTTATTGACTTCCAAAATCTCAATATCTGCACAAAGTAATGCGTTGTATAACGTCGTTGATGCTTGGCAAACACCCCCGCCTGTTCCTTCAACATACACACCATTTAAGATAATATTTGCTTTTTTGTAACCATTTTCCGCCGTTCTTGACCCAGTCGTTTGATTAAAAGACACTTCCTCATTAGGTAAAAAAGCCTTGCCGTTGAAACTATCAAGTGCATGTTTTATGTTAAACTTTCTATCACTAGAAGAACTAGCAAAACTTGTTTGAAATTTACCACGAAGAGCATATGTGTTTTCGTTCTCAACTTTTGTGACTTGGGGACTAACATTATATGTGGGAATTATTACCGAAACTTCTGTATTCGTTTGAAGCAAATCATCTAAGTTTGTTTTCAAACTTTCTTTATCAACAACAACTCCGTTGCTGTCATGTGTAAAAGATAGCGGATTTTTCTTTTTTGCATCAAATACAACTTCACTATCTTTTGCATCTATATCAATTTCACTTGCTATGCTATCTATTTTTGCATCAAGTCCACCTAAGATTTTAGCATATGAAATATTAAATGAGTTGTTAGTTTTTGCATTTTGTTGTTTAGCGTGTCTGTCAAAGATATTGCCCGAATTAAAATAATCAAACACACTCTCAACATAAGGAGATATTTGGTTATCTATTTCAAAATCTTGACCACTAAGTTTCCATATTTTGTCATCATACTTTAATGTTATTGCAATATCTTTTCGCCTATCCGTAAGTTTGCTTGCTACCAAATTTACCGCTTGATTTTTATCAAGTCCCGAAACATCTATACCATTTATTGTTATTCCGCTCGGAAAAGTTTTATTGTTTAAGCCATTTCCAAAATACAAATAGCCAAAACAAAAAACGCCCAATATTAGCATAAAAGTGCCAAAAATACCCAAAAATACACCTTTTTTCATAATTTTACTCCTTTTTTGTTATTATTTGCCTATTTTTTGAAGTTATACATTTGAGTATATTTGACCTTGACTAACATTGAAAAATATTATATAATACATTTGGTAGAATTTATGAAAAATTTTTTAGGTAACAATAATATTATTGATATAACAAAAGATAGAATAGATGATCTTCCAAATGTTTTAAGTTATTATATCGACAAAAGTTGCAACAATAACACATGTTTATTGAATTTTTTAATTAACTTTGAAAAATATGATAGCTTTACAAACCTTAGCAAAATTTATTTGGAAATTAAAAAAATTGTACCTTTTTACAAAAATTGCAATTTTTATATTGACCTTAAAGAAAACATTCTTTCAAAAAAAGAACTTGAAATATTGAAAAAATTCTCACAAATGCTCAAGATTGATGGTATCAATTTGGAGTTTAGAGAGTATGGAGCAATTTGGAGTAGTGACGAAGTTTTTTCAACTTATGAATTTTTGGAAAGTGAAGTTAAAAAAGTAAAGGACTTAAATTTATCGCCATTTGAAACATTTTTATGTTACTATAATCAACTGACAAGTAGGATTTATAACCAAGAAAGTCAAAATGAAAATAGTCTTCTTTCGCGATCAATCATTGGAATAAATAACTCAGACAAAATTGTTTGCGCCGGCTATGCTCATTGGCTCTTTGCCCTAATTAAGTGTAATGATAATAAAGATATTTGGTCAATGCCTATAATATTGGAAATGTTCCAAAACAAACAAAAATTTGGCTATCACAAAACAAATATGGTGTATATTAGAGATGAGAAGTATGGCATTAACGGACTATACTATGTTGACACCTGCTGGGATAGTATAAAGGCTTCAACTGAAAAAATGCGACTCAACTTTTGTCTTATTCCTTTGGACGATCCTTTATTTTATTGTAAAGATTTTATATTATCTGCCACAAAGCCTATGTGTGGATATAATTATATCCTAGATGGCATAAAACCACAATCATTTTTAGATTTTTCAAACCAGTCGTGTCTAAAATTTTTAGAAAATATACCACTTGTAGATTTGGAAAAACTAAGACAAAAATTCGCACAAAAAGTTATAGCACAAGCAGAAACATATAATATAGATAAATCAGAAGACTATTTGGAAAAATTAAAAATACAACTCGCCTCACGACCTGAATTTTCAAGTCCACATCTTGAATACTCGTTTTTGAAATATGTGTGCAATAAGATAAAAAGAAATTCCAAACCTATTGATTTATCGTGTTACACCCAAGCACTACTTGAAATGTCAACAAAATATCTCAAACTATCACCCCTAGAAGCCAAAGAATATATTGACGACATCATCACAAACACAAAGCAAGCGAGTGTTAATTTATTCAAACACGGTGCAAAAAATGTTTTCTACACATTATATAGGGCGGAGTATAACAGACAACAAGAAAGAATAAAACAAATCAAAGAACGCCACCAACAAATTTTGGAAAGAAAAAGAAAAAAAGAACAAGACTCTCAAAAAGAATAAATATCAAATTTTAACAAAAAAATAAGGCAAAATTATAAAATGCCTTATTTTTTTGCAATTTTTAACATTATACCATTGTATATAATAGCCACATATCAAAAATTATATAAACATATCTTGCATATATTCCTTATAGTGACTGTGTGAGCAAGCATACCAGAAACGAAGCTTAATATTTACAAAAACAAAAAATAGCCCGAAATTTGAGGCTCGGTATGTTCGCTCACGCAGGAGTTTGCCTACGCAAATAATGCTACGCATTTTTGGACTGCGTCATATATCCAAGATTATATAAACATATCTTTGATATATTCCTTGCAATGACTGTGTGAGCGAGCATACCAGAAACGAAGAAGTTCGGCTGTTATATACAATAAAAACAAAAAATAGCCGCAAGAGCGAGGCTCGGGAAATTTGTCCACGCAGGAGCTTACCTGCGTAAATGACCGTGTGGCAAATTTCCCAGAAACGAAGCTTAATATTTACAAAAACAAAAAATAGCCCGAAATTTGAGGCTCGGTATGTTCGCTCACGCAGGAGTTTGCCTACGCAAATAATGCTACGCATTTTTGGACTGCGTCATATATCCAAGATTATATAAACATATCTTTGATATATTCCTTGCAATGACTGTGTGAGCGAGCATACCAGAAACGAAGAAGTTCGGCTGTTATATACAATAAAAACAAAAAATAGCCGCAAGAGCGAGGCTCGGGAAATTTGTCCACGCAGGAGTTTACTTGCGTAAATGACTGTGTGGCAAATTTCCCAGAAACGAAGCTATTGCGAGCTATTTTTTGTTTTTATTCGCCTTTGAAAGGTAGGATGGCCATTACCCTAGCACGTTTAATTGCTGTGGCAAGTTCTCTTTGGTGTCTTGCACAAACACCGGTTTGACGTCTTGGAAGAATTTTGCCATTTTCTGTTATATATCTTCTAAGTTTTCCACCATCTTTGTAATCAATCACATTTTGTTTATCAACGCAAAATGCACATACTTTTTTCTTTTGCATTGGTCTGCGATATTTTTTTGTTTTTTCCACTTGGCTTGGTGCTTCAACTTCAGCATCTTGCTTTGTTTCAACTTGTTCTACTTCTGCCATAATTTTTCTCCTTTTAATTAGAATGGAAGGGTGTCATCGTCAATTGGTTCAAGTTTTGCAACTTCTTTGTTTTCCATCGTAACCTTTTCTTGACCTTCACCACTAGATTTTGAATTCAAAAATTCAACTGTGTCTGCAACAATTTCTGTTACATAACGTTTTGTGCCATCTTGCGCATCATAACTTCTTGTTTGAATTTGACCACAAACTGCACATTTTGACCCTTTTTTAAGATATTTGTGACAATTTTCTGCTTGCCCACGCCAAACAATGATGTTCAAAAAATCCGTTTCTCTCTCACCTTCGGCATTGGAAAAATTTCTTGACACAGCAAGCGCGAACCTACAAACTGAAACACCACTATTTGTTGTTGCGAGTTCTGGATCTCTTGTCAAATTACCTATTAAAAAAACTTTATTCATATTTTCTCCTATTACTTTCTAACAAACATTTGTCTTACGATATGTTCAGTGATGTTCATAAGTTTGTTCATATCGTCAACAATTTTTGAATCATTTACTTCAAATGTCATTAAAACGTAGTAACCTTCGTTTTTGAAGTTGATTGGATATGCAAACTTCTTTGTTCCAACTTTTTCAAGAGAAACAACTTTTCCGCCCTTATCTTCAACCATTTTTGAAAATTTGCTAATTAACGCTTCTTTTTGTTCATCGGTTGTGTCTTGAGCAATAATGTATAAAAGTTCGTATTTCATTTTAACCTCCTTTTGGACTAACGGCTTTTCTTTCAAAAGAAAAGCAAGGCAATTTATATTGCTAAAGTATAATAGCACACCCCACAAGTTTTTGCAACAATTTTTTCTTGCAATTTTTACTCTAATCTATTTATGCAAGTTTTTATTCTTGCAAGGGAAACATCTTTGCCCAAAAGGTATAACATTTCTGCTCCGCCCCCAGGAGTTACCATTTGCCCTGTAACACCAATACGCACTGGCCACATCGCTTTTCCTATCTTTATTTCTTTTTCATTGGCATAGTTTTGGATAATTTCGTTTAGTTCTTCAACTGTCCAAGCATTTTCGTTTTCAAGTAAACTTTGCATATCCATCAAAATTTCACGCGAACCACTTTTATCCAGTTTATTTTTCTTATTTTCAAAAAGTTCAAGGTCAAAATCTTGATAATTTTCCAAAAAGTCAAAAAAGTGACCTACCTCTGAGAGTTTGTTTATTCGACTTTGACAAAGCGTGGAGGCAAAATCCCACTTTTCTTTTATGTTTTCACTCAAGTCGTTTGTATAAGGTTTTGCAAGTTCCAAAAACTTTTCGTGAGATAGTTCTTTGATATACAAACTGTTGAACCAATCGAGTTTTTTATAGTCAAAAACTGCATCAGTTTTAATAATTCCGCTTGTGTCAAAAAGTTCAACAAGTTCACCCAGTGAGAAAATTTCACGTTCTTGCTTTGGACTCCAGCCTAGCAATGAGATATAGTTTATGATTGCTTCTGGCAAATATCCGTTCTCTACAAGTTGAGCAAAACTAACTGCACCGTGGCGTTTGCTAAGTTTACTAATTGTGCCGTCAGCATTTTGTCCCATAATTGTTGACAAATGAATTGTTCTTGGTGGTGTCCAACCAAATGCTTCATACAAAAGTTGGTATTTCGGTGTTGATGAAATATATTCTTTTCCGCGAATAACATCACTGATTTCCATCAAATGGTCGTCTATAACATTGGCAAAATTGTATGTTGGCATACCATCACTTTTTAGCAAAATTTGATCGTCAAGCGACGAGTTTTCAACTGTTATATCCCCATAAATTTCATCGTGAAAAGTTGTTATGCCCTCAAGCGGTACTTTTTGACGTATAACATAACTTTTGCCTGCTTTTAGATTTTTTTCAACTTCTTCCTTTGTTAGGTTTCTGCAATGACGATTGTAGCCATATGTTTGAGGTTCGTCGTCCTCGTGAGCATTTTCTTCATGACTTCCGTCGCAAAAACAATAGTAGGCATGACCGCTTTTAACCAATTTTTCAGCATACTCTTTGTAAAGCGCCTTTCTTTCGCTTTGAACATATGGCCCAAAGTCCCCACCAATATCTGGTCCCTCATCGTGCACAAGTTTTGTTTGTTTTAGCGTGCTATATATGATTTCAGTGGCACCCTCAACATAACGCTTTTGGTCAGTGTCTTCTATCCTTAAAATAAACTTCCCATTATAATGTTTTGCATACAAATACGCATATAATGCCGTACGCAAATTGCCAATATGCATATATCCTGTTGGACTTGGCGCGAATCTTGTTCTAATTTCTTCCATTCTTGTTCTTTTATTTTTCTCAAAACTTTAAGAAAAACTATACTCCTTTTACGAAAGAGAGTATAATTCATTTTATATGATATTGTCAAATATTTCATACAAATGCAATTGAATTTCAATATGCTTTCATTCAATTTTTTTATCTTAAGAATATATAACAAAATTTTTATAACGGTTTATGAAAAAAATTATTAATTTTTTTTGCATTTTGAAAAAAAAGTTATTATAATTATGTCGTATAATACAAAGGAGGTTTTTATGAGAAAATTTAAGAAAATATTTCAAACAATTTTTGTTATAACTTTTGTTTTAATTTGTGGTGTTATGTTTGCTGGCTGTGGCGACAAACTTACCATCACATCAATAAACAAAACAAGCACATCTGGTTATGTGGACACATACACCATAACATACTCAAACGGCGACACATCGACATTTACGGTGACAAACGGCAAAAATGGTGTTGACGGACAAGACGGAACAAGTGTGTCTATAACCGAAATATACGAAAAGTATGTTGAAGAATATGGCGACATATCCTATCAAGACTTTTTGAAGCAATATCTTTCGCTAAACACAAACGGCAATGCGAGTGTGATAAACGAGTGTTTGCTTTCCACTCTCAAACTTTACACTGAGTTCTATGAAACAACACAAACGCAAAGTATGTTTGGTTATTCAACAACAAAAGCAACTGCAGTGTACACTGGAAGCGGAGTTATCTACAAAATGTACTCCGACTACACCTATGTTATCACAAATTATCACGTGGTGTATAGTTCAAAGGCAAATGCGGATAATGGTAGTTATATTGCTCATTCTATCCATGGCTATTTGTATGGAAGCGAATCTAACCCAACAAAAGACAGCACAAAAACAAACGGCTATAACACATATTCTTATGGCGACTATGCAATAGATTTTGAATATGTCGGTGGGTCAATTGCAAACGATATTGCCATTATTAGGACAAAAACGGATAATATAACCAAAATCAACTCAAACGCAAAACAAGTTACACTTGCGGATAAATATTATGTTGGCGAAACCGCAATTGCAATTGGTAACCCAGAAGACGAAGGTATATCGGTAACCGAAGGTATTGTTAGTGTTGATAACGAATATATCTCACTAAGTATTGACGGCACAAGCAGAAATTATCGTAGCATAAGAATAGACACAGCGCTATACTCAGGCAACTCTGGTGGCGGACTATTCAATTCAAATGGTCAACTTATTGGTATAACAAATGCTGGCGACAGTGAAGACCAAAATGTCAACTATGCTATCCCACTAAACATTGTAACTGGCGTTGCAGACAATATTATGCATTACTATCAAGGAAGCAAAACAAGTGCATATAATATAACACTTGGAATAACTGTAAATTCTCAAAACAGTAAATATGTGTATAACGAAAAGTCAGGCTATGGCGAAATTGTGGAAGACATTGTTATATCAAGTGTCACAAGTTCGTCAATTGCAAGCAAAATGGGACTAAGTTCGGGCGATATTCTTGAAACATTTACAATCAATTCCAAAACTTACACACTTGCAAGAAATTTTGATATCTTTGACCTACTTTTAACTATTCGAGAAGGCGACGTGATTAGTTTTACTTTTACAAGGGACGGCACACAAAATTCGTCATCTAATTATACTGTTGTAAGCGCTGACCTAAACGCGATT
>CAYQLL010000025.1:0-10632 GCA_964418405.1 uncultured Christensenella sp.
CATATGTCGGTCGCCTTGGAAAGTAAGATAATCAAAAATACAAAGCTTATACAAATTCAATACCTCTTGTGTAACATGAATTTTATAACCGCAAAATTTGCCAATTTGTAATGCCTCATAATAAGTCAATACATTATTTTTTTTGCGTATGCCTAAAAACTCAAAAAGTTCGGCTCCGCTTATAAGTTTTTCATTTTCTGCTGTGACATTATAAGAAATGAGCCCATTGCGTCCATCCAACTCAGCGACTTCATATCTCGCACAAGGTAAATCAATTTGTTTTGCGAGTTCTTGGCATACAAGTTCATTTGTTATTCGCAATAGGCTGTTTAGTGGTGCAGTTTCAAAAGTTTTGAAAATGGCTTTTTCACCATTTACTATAAACCAATATTGACCATACATTCCAGTGGATGCACCAATTGTAGGGCTAACATTGTCGCTAATATACCTAAATATCTTATTGCAATTATTCAAAGAAATACAAGGATGTAAAACAATATTCTTGAACTTTCCAATATTTTTAACTATAAACTTACTATTCTGTTCCATACAATACAATCTTATAACAATTTGTTATTTTTGTCAAGATTAAGTAATTTCTCGTTTTTAGCATTATATTTGCAATAAAATATTTGTTGCTTTTTTATTATGTATTGTATATAATTGACTTGGTTTAGTCGCAGACTATTCTGTTTTTATCGTGCCTGTCTGCAATCTAACTAAAAAACAAGAATAGGAGGTAATGTACTATGGCAATGAAAAGAACTTATCAACCAAAAAAGAGAAGAAGACAAAGTGTTCATGGTTTTAGAGAAAGAATGCGTACAAAAAGTGGTAGAAATGTTTTGAAACGTCGCAGAAACAGAGGCAGAAAAGTTTTGTCTGCATAAGGAGTTTTTAGGATGATAAAAAACATAAATCGCCTTAAAAAAAACAAACACTTCAAATATGTCTACAAACATGGAGAAACAAAAAGCTATAATGTGCTTATATTCACTTTTGTAAAATCAAGAGTGCAAGAGCCAAAAGTTGGATTTTCAGTTTCCAAAAAGATTGGGAAAAGTGTTGTGAGAAACAAAGCGAAAAGAAGACTACGTTCTGCATTTTGCGAATTATATCCACATATCAAGAAAAATCATAACTATATATTCACTGCAAAACCCGGCATAGAAAAATTGTCGTATAGTGAAATTAAAGATAATATGAAACAACTTTTTGTTAAAAGTGGAATGTATGAAGAAAATAACTAAGATAGTATTTTTCCCATTAGAATTTATCTTTTTGGGATTAATCTATTTGTATAAGTGGTGCATCTCGCCACTTATTCCCAAAGTGTGTAGATTTTATCCGTCTTGCTCGACATATGCCGTTATGGCAATACGCGAGTTTGGTGTGATAAAAGGAAGTTATTTGGCTTTTTTAAGGATAAAGCGGTGTACACCACACGGGAAGTGTGGTTTTGACCCAATACCACAAAATATCAAGGGAGATAGCAAATGGATTATTTAATTAGTGGCTTGCTTGCAAAAATGCCAACTGGTCTTTGGGAAAAGATTATTATGGCGTTTGAAAAAGGCTTTGGCTCTTTTGCTCTATCAATTATTGTTCTTACCATAATTATTAAACTACTTATGTCACCTGTTGATTTTTTCAATAGGAGAACAAACAAAAAAATGGCAACTATGCAAAAGAAAATTCAATCGCAAGTTGATGCCATCAACAAAAAATACGCAAATGACAACAAAACCAAGAATCAAAAACTTGGTGAACTTTATCAAAGAGAAAAGATAAACCCAATGAGTTCGTGCCTTGTTATGCTTGTAAACCTTGCGCTAACGCTCACTATTTTCATAACACTTCTAAACGGGATGAATGCTATGGCATCATACAAAATTGCAACTGAGTTTGAAAACTTACAAACGGAATATGTTGCTGAATATGTGCAAGAAGCATATAGTAAAAATATTTATGATGAAATATCGGAAAATCCAGACAAGTCCATTTATGAAATTTGCAAGCCATATATTGACGAGATAAATGCACTTGGCGACGAACAAAAAAACGATGTAGTAAGCAAAGCGAATGAAAGTGTTGCAAAAAAATACAAAGCAATAAAAGAAGGCTTTTTGTGGATAGACAATATTTGGATGGCGGATAGCCCAATGGCAAACTCTGTTCCAACTTTTTCTAATTTTGCATCAGTTGCAAAACTAACAAAAGAAGAAAAAGCAGACGAAGCATACAAGGCAGTCTACGAGCAGATAATGAATCCACTAAGAGAAAGTAGTGGTAGAGCAAATGGATATTTTATCTTACTTATCTTATGTGCTGGACTTTCGTTTTTGAATCAATATCTTATGACAAAAAAACAAAAGAAAGAAAACCCACAAATACCAACAAACAAAGCAATGCTTGTCATTATGCCAATAATTATGGCTGTGTTTACACTATTTTACACAACAATGTTCTCACTTTATCTTGTATCGTCACAAGCGGTTAGTATAGGGCTTACGCCACTAATTAACTTAGTAAGTGACAAACTTGACAAGAAAAATGAGAGCAAACAAAGCGAAGTTATTCCAGGCAGAATGCAAAGAGTTGTTGTGATTAAAGATGAACAAGCAAGCGAGCAAGTGAAACAAACAGAAAAGCAAAATAGCCAAGGGAAAAAAGAAAATAAATCTAAAAAGAAATAAAGATTTGGGAGGGAAAAATGTTAAGTGTTGAAGCAACAGGCAAAAACATTGAACAAGCAATTGAAAACGCCTTATTTGAGCTAAAAGCCCCAAGAGAAGACGTTGAAATAAAAATACTTGAACAAGGCGGATTTTTCAAAAAGGCAAAAGTTTTGGTTTCTATCTCACAAGACGAAATAGAAAAATACGAAAAACGCGAAAAACAAAGAGAAGAAGCTAAAATTGAAGAAGAAAAACTTGAAGAAAAAATTGAAGTAAAGCAAGTAGAAAAACAAGAAGAAACAAAGCAACAAGAAGAGAAGTTGACAACAAGCGAAGACTTTGAAGACACAGTTGAAGACAATGTAATTAGTCCTAAAGAGAACAAAAAACAAGACAAAAAAGTTGTTAAAAAAGAAGTTGAAGACATCAAAAAAGTTGAGAATTTTGTTCGTGGATTACTCAACAAAATTAGTCTTACTGCCGATGTTGAACTAAGTGAAAACGACGAAGAGATTTTTGTTAATATCAAAGGAACGAGTGATATCATAGGATATCGCGGAGAGGGATTAAATGCATTGCAATACCTTACAAGTGTGTATGTTGGAAAAAACAACCGACATGCTAAAAAAGTTCGAATTGATTGTGATGGTTATCGTGCAAGACGTGAAGCATCACTTATTGCTCTTGCAAACAGAATTGCGAAAAAAGTTGAAAGAACACACCAAAGTGTTAAACTTGAACCAATGACTGGCAATGAGCGAAGAATAATACACACAGCTCTAGCCGAAAATGAAAAAATTGAAACATATTCAAAAGGCGAAGAGCCACATCGTTGTTTGATTGTAAAATACAAAGAAAACTAAATATAAAAATCCACCAGTTTGTAAGGAGCCGCTTTTGTGGGTTACTTCACTACCCGGTGGTTTTTTTTATTTACAATCAAAAAGTCAATATTAGAAACATCTAATAAAACTATGTTTGTAAAATACAAACAAATAGGCAAGATTTTTGCATATTCACTATTGACACCAAACGCAAAACATATTAAACTAAAAGCATAAAAGGAGAAATGAATATGTTTAATAACAACAAAGATTCAAAAGGAATTAAAGGGTGGATAGAAAGAATAATTGAAAAAAAAGAAGAGCGTGAAGCGAGGCAACTCCTTGAGTTAAGGCTAAATACAGCAGACAATTTATACAATATGGCAAAAGACCTTTTAAACAGGGAAACTAGAATTGACAAAGAAGATGCATTGCGTTCTGCCTTGATTGCATGTGAAACTTATCAAGAAGCTGTACAATATGATAAACAAAATTATATAAACCTGTTTCATTGCCAAAGACTTATTGCTTCTATTTGCTGGGGATTAAAAGATTTTGACAATTCATATAAATATGCCAAAGCAGCAGTTGACAGTCTTCAAGAAATTGCCGAAAATCAAATTGCAAAGCAATATGAATACATTGAATATATTGGTGCATATTACGAATTTGCTATGGTGTGTGCAAATTTGAAAAAGGACACGGAAGCTGCAAAATTTTATTGTGTTTATATTGAAAAATTGAATTGCATTTTGCAGTGTTTTCCAGAAGATATGGAACAATATATGGCTGAATATATGAGAGAAAGTGCAAGAATGCTACATATATATAGGAGCAATTTTGGCTTTGTGGAATTTGATAAAGAAATGGACATTGCATATCATGTGTTAACAGGGTATGGGAATCGCTTTTCCACTTTGGCATCAGATGTTGCCAATTATTATGCAATGTCTGCCTATGATATGAACGGCGTTGATTTTAACAAAGCAATGAATATGTTACATAATAATTATATGCAAATAAGACAATTGATAATAGATGGAAAAACATATGATAAGATATATTTTGATTTGGTGTTCTCCGCTTGCAATTTGCAGTTATTACATAGGGATCAAAACAAAGTTGGGTCAGCGAATAAATTGAGCAGTGTTGCTGTACGTTATTTACCAAAAGCAATACAAAATTATAAACAAAATTCATATAAAAATTGTATGATAAATACTGACAGAAAGTATGAATATATAATTAACACTTTGAAAAAGCATTATGTTCCAACTCTTCCTGCCGAAAAGAAACAAGAAGTAATGAAAGCATTGAATTCATGTCAGAACTTAATAAATACAGAAAGTTTTGCAGATTTTGATATTTGATATACATAAAAAAATCCTAAAATTTTAGGATTTTTTTATGTGAACGAATCCTTTGTGAGTTACTTCACTATCCGGTGTTTTTTTATTTACAATCAAAAAGTCAATATTAGAAGCATCTAATAAAACTATGTTTGTAAAATATAAAAAAAATAGGCAGGATTTTTGCATATTCACTATTGACACCAAATGAAAAATATATTAAACTAAAAGCATAAAAGAGGTGAAAAATGTACTCAGTACAACAACAAAAATATAATTGGCTATATAACGGCTCAACTCAAGCAAATAAAGGTATTTGTGAACGATATCAAAGTATCATCGATGATCTACCAAACGCAAAAAGAAAAGACTATGCAAAAAAGATTTTGCAAAGAGTAAACAAGCATAAACAAAATTTAGAGGACTTGTTTATTCAAAAACAAAAGCAACTTGAAAAACTATTTAATGAGTTTACGCTTAATGAAGACAATAATATTTTTACACGAAATGGTATTATGGCATTCAATGGCTTCTGTTTTTTGTCTGATAGTAAAGGATTTGTGGGTTTAGAACCAAAATATAGTAAAGACGATGAAAAATATTATGAAAACGCACAAGATATCCTTCAAGAAATCGATAATTTTGTTGTGCTTTTGTGTGAATTAAAGAAGACTAATATGCTGGGAAAATATATTTTGCAAGATAGAAATGAGAACCTTGCAAGTGCAACGCAATTTCAACAAGAATACAAAATGCTAGCAAAAGACATTCCGTTTATTCATAGTGAATACTCTTCTATCTATAGGTCAATTCTAAGAAATTTTGATAACTATGTTGAACAACTTGATTTGTTTGCAGTAAAAACTTTTGAAAAACAACTGACAAACTATACAAGAGAAGTTTGCTTAACCCCATGCGAACAAAAACAACAAGAACGAGAAATTTAATTGTTTTTATACTCTAAGTGTTTAAACAAAAAGAACAATGTACTCAATGGAGTGAACCCCAAAAGTTGGACAACTTTAGGAGGTTCACTTCATTAATTGTACTGTTCTTTTTTGTTAGTTTCAATAATACTGACTAAAAGTGCCTAGTTTTTTGTAAATTGTCACCATAGTTAAGACAATTTGAACATTGACAATATAGGAAAAAGATGTTACTATTAAAATTGATGAAAGCAATATTAAAAAACATAGATAAGTTTAACAATATTAAACTTGCCAAAGGAATATATTTAGATAATGTTGCGACCACTTCAAGGAATGGTGATTGTGGTGTTTCTACGTGTAGTTTTGGTGAAAATTGGTATATTTTGCCCAAAGGCAAAGCACTTTTTAAGTCTTTTGATGGTAAATTTGCTCGCATAATTAGAAAAAATAGAATCATAAACGAACTTCTTTGCAATGAACTTTGTGACCAAGTTGGAATACTACATGCAACAATGGAACCTGCGACAATTAAAAAAATAACAGGGCTTGTATCTTATAATGTGGTAAAATCACACGAAAAACTTTTAACTGGATATTCATTGTGTAAGATGATTCAAAATACATACGTTCAAAATAATTTGGAAAATTATGGATATACTTTCGATGAATTGATTGATAGAGGTTACAATATTGACAAAAAAACAATCATTCAAGATATGTTCAAAATTTGTATTTTTGATCTTTTAACCTTACAAACTGACAGACATATGTATAACACATTTTTTATAAAAAATCGCAAAACAAAACAACTCACCTTGGCTCCCCTGCTTGATAATGAATTTGCCTTTGCAGGTAAACTTTTGCAAGAAATATTGGAAGAAAAAAATTTCGATATTGATTTTGAACAAGAACTTAACTATCTTTACATAAACGATTTTCATTGGATTATATCTGAAGCATCTAGCACTCGTATTAAACTTAAAGATATTGTTGGACAATATGTCAAACTTTGCAAATGTGATAAAAATTTTGGTTGTATTTTAAAAGATATGATAAAAAACTTTGATATAAAAACCGCAGTTAACAATGTTATGCAAAAAGGGTACAAAATATCTCAAGAATATTGTATGTA
This sequence comes from uncultured Christensenella sp., assembly GCA_964418405.1. Lineage (GTDB taxonomy): Bacteria > Bacillota > Clostridia > Christensenellales > UBA1242 > UBA5893. Next base: position 6,913 of record CAYQLL010000025.1, read on the forward strand.
TCTTTATGCTGTAACGGACTATATTAAGAATATGATATTGAGTGAGTATAGGAACATAAAAACCACCGATAAGAAAAAAACGAAATTGGAAAACTATGAGATGCTATATTAAAAGTTGGAGATTATGATAATAAAAAACATTGAGAAATACAACGACATAAAATTGGCAAAAGGGATATACTTGGATAATGTGAAATCATCGCACCGCAAAGGAGACACTGGTATATCCACACGAAGTACCGGCAAAAAATGGTTCTATCTTTCAAAAGGTAAAGCAATTTTCAAAGCTTTTGATTCTCAAAATGCAAGCAACATCAAAACGAATAGAGTGATAAACGAGTTTATTTGCAAAGAACTCTGCTCTCAACTAGGAATCCCATCTCCAGATCTTGACCCTGCAACATATAACGGAGTGACTGGGCTTTTGACATATGATGTTGCTTCAGAAAATCAAAAACTGTGGAATGCACTAATGTTTTTTGACAAAGCACACACTGATACCTATAACAACGACTTAATAAATTATTCTTATGCAATTGATTTATTACAAAGAAAATCTAAATGCTATAATATCAATAAAAATAAGATGATGAAAGACTTATACAAAATGTGTGTTTTTGATTCACTCACGATGCAAACTGACCGCCATATCTCAAACATTTTCTTTTTGGAAAACAAGACAACTCACGAACTTACACTTGCCCCACTACTTGACAATGAATTTGCTTTTTATAGCATAGGACTTTCAAAAGATGTATTTTTTCGTAATAAAGAATATGACATTGACGACATACTTCACTATTATGGACAAACATACAACAAACTAAGAGTTGTTGAGAAATACAGAAGAGATAGTGAAGATGAAACTCTCAAAGACCTTGCAAAAATTGCAAAACTTGATGGCGAATATAAAACCATTCTTAACGATATGCTAGTTAAAATTGATATTAAAAAAGCGATACAAAATGTTGAAAAGTTAGGGTTTAGCATCTCCGATGATTACAAAGAATTTATGATTTTTATAGTTGAAGGTGTCAAACAAAAAATAGTTGAAGAATACAATAATCTTGACATAAATCAACTAAATACATTCAAAAACGAACATAGCAATTTATTTGCAAAATAAAAAATTAAGCAATCGCAAACAAAAGCGATTGTTTTTTTGTAATGTTGTGATATAATACACAATATGGAAACAATAGCACAAATATCAACCCCACTCGGTAGTGGCGGAATTGCAATAGTTAAAATGAGCGGAGACAATGCAAAAGAAATTGCTTTCAAAGTTTTTCACGCAAAAAATCTTGACGAACAAAATATTGAGCCAAGGAAACTATATCTTGGTAAATTTGAAATAAGTAAAAATACCTATGAGCGTTGTATGATGGTATATTTTAAGTCGCCATTTTCATTTACCGGGGAAGATGTTGTTGAATTCCAAATTCACGGCGGAGAGTATTTGGCAACAAAAATATTAGACGTCTTAGTCAAAAAAGGTTGCACTCTTGCCCAAAATGGCGAATTTTCCAAACGTGCTTTTATAAATGGCAAGATGTCACTTGATGAAGCGGAAGCCACTATTGATATAATAAATGCTACATCTGATGCAGAGATAAAAGCGTCAAGTCAACTTGCCTTGGGCAAACTTCATCAAAAAATAGAAGTTTTGCAAAATAATATCAAAGATTGTCTAGTAAACCTAGAAGTCTCGCTAGACTACCCAGAACACGACGACGAGGAATTTTCTATTTCGCAAGTAAAACAAGTGCTTCAAAACACAAAAAATGAGTTAAATCAACTTATTTCAACATCAAACCAAGGCGAAAAAATAAAGTTTGGCGTCAATGTTTGTATTGTTGGCAAGCCCAATGTTGGCAAGTCTAGTTTGCTAAATTGTCTACTAGGCGAAGACCGTGCAATTGTCACAAATATAAAAGGTACAACACGCGACACACTAAAAGAGACAATAACATATAAAGGTTTCAAAATCAATTTTATCGACACGGCAGGTATAAGAGAAAGTGACGACATTGTTGAAAAAATTGGCGTTAAAAAATCACTTGCAAGCATAAATAATAGCGATATAATTTTATGTGTTTTTGACGCTAGCGAGAACTTGGACGACGAAGACCAAAAACTTCTAAATCTTGTAAAAGACAAAACTGTTGTTTATATTCTCAATAAAACCGATAAAAAAGTTGTCACAAATATAGACAATGCGATATATATTTCTGCAAGTGCGAACAAAAATATTGACCAGATAAAAGATAAAATTATTGAACTTACTCGCCTAAACAAAGTCGACTTTTCTCAACTTTACTTAACAAACAAGCGCCACCAAGAGATTGTAAAAACCGCTTTAACATTACTAGATGATGCAATAGACAGCACAACTAACTCCACCGCCGACATTGTTGAAATGCAAACCAAACGCGTTTGGAATGAACTGGGCAAGATAACTGGCGAAAATGCCACAGAAGACTTGCTAACGGCGATATTTTCACGCTTCTGCCTAGGGAAATAGCAATAACTTTTATAAGTTAACATCAAATATTTATTATAAGGTTTTTTATTAAATAATGTTTTTTAGTTTTCTAGACCCAAAAGATAGTCTATAGAAACATCAAAATATTGAGCAAGTTTGAAAATTGCAGAAGCAGTTGGTTCTTGCTTGCAATTTTCCCAATAACTAATACTTGCATTGCTTAAATTAAGAGTCCTTGCCAACTCATTTTGTCCTACATTTTTTTCTTGTCTTAAACTTTTTAAGTTTTCAGCAAACACTTTTGAATCATATTCTTTTATTTTCATATTTCTATTCTAATTAAAATTAATCGCAAATACTTAATTTCTAATTAAAATTATAAAAAGTATTTGACTTCTAATTATAATTAGAGTAGAATGATATCGAAAAAGGGAGAAAGAAATGAAGAGAGGAAAATTAATATTATCACTTAGCCTAATGTGTCTTGCAATAGCAGTACTATGCTTTGGAGTACTCGCAGCCACAAGTGTGACATACACAATAAGTGGAACAATAAGTTATGAGGTTAGTGACGTGTTTGTGAAAATAAACACAAAAGTGTTTGGCGTAACCGCCCAACAAGACAAAGCAACAGTTATTGCAAACGTGAAAACACTAGAAACAAAAGCATTGGATAGTATAGCGGATAGCACGTACAAACTATCTCAAAAAATGGATGAATACGATTCCACCAGTGCAGATACAGGGAGTGCCACTGGCATAGACTTAACCTATGGTGGAACAGATGGTTACTATACTTACTATATTGTTATAAACATACAAAACTTGTCCTCAAGTAAAGATGTTTATGCAAGAGTAACCGACAACACAACGGCGGAAGTAAACAGTATAAAGACAACAAACTTGTACCAAAATGCAATAAAATCTACAGAAACGAAGAACATAGTTATAGCCTATTCAATAAAAGATAAAACGAGTTCGATAGACAGTGCGAATATAAACTACTCACTAAAAGTTAGTTACGAAACAACAGCCTACACAAACCCAATTACAATCGAAAACGACACAACAAACAGTTATTACTATGTAACATTGGGAACGTACGATTCGAGCTCGATTAGATGGAAACTCGTGTCGCTGGATGGTGTGAATAAGTACACATATGATTCATCGGATAATTTTGAAGCGAGATACCTATCTGATGCAATATTCTTGCAACAATCAGTCAGTGGTGG
>CAYQLL010000026.1:0-6201 GCA_964418405.1 uncultured Christensenella sp.
TTAGTGTCATAATATTCCTCTCAAAAATCAGTCTAACATAAATTGCCGAAAGATTGCAAACTTATTTGTAAATTATTTGGCAAATGTTATCAAATATGATAAACTTTAATTATGATAAAATTATGTCGAAATTGGTACAATTTATTGTCTGACGAACTAAAAAAACCATATTTTCAAAAACTTATGGACACATTAACTACCGAATATTCAAAGTATACCATCTATCCAAAGATGGAAAACATTTTCACTGCATTAAACTACACAAAGTATGAAGATGTTAAAGTCGTGATTATGGGGCAAGACCCATATCATGAGCCGGGGCAGGCGATGGGAATGAGTTTTTCTGTTCCAGAAAGCGAAAAATGTCCACCATCACTTGTCAATATTTTCAAAGAAATAGAAAGTGACCTTAACATAAAATGTAATAAAAGTGGAGATTTATCTCGTTGGGCAAGGCAAGGCATTTTGCTGTTAAATAGTGTGTTAACTGTTCGTCGTGGGCAAGCAAATTCACATAAAAATATTGGCTGGCTTGAATTCACTTCTGCCATAATTAAAAAACTAAACGAAAGAGATAGACCTGTCATATTTGTTCTTTGGGGTGGTAACGCGAAATCATTAAAACCGCTAATAACTAATTCCAATCACTATATACTAACTGCCGCTCACCCAAGCCCACTCTCTGCCTATAACGGCTTCTTTGGGTGCAAACACTTCTCAAAAATAAACGCAATTTTAATGCAAAACAACCAAACTCCAATTGATTGGCACTAAAAATACTGAAAATATTTTATTAGTTTTTTGGGATTTCATCCCAAAAACTTTTTTATAAATTGGCATAAAAAAACTGTGCGACTGAGTCGATAGGTAACACATATATAATTCTATAGATTTTTCACTCCACCAAAGCAACCTTATATCACTTAGCACACAAGTTTAATGTTGCTACCGTCAGGTCCTCACATGGTTCGCAAGTGGTCTAATGCATAAGACCTTGATTTCATCATGAAAAATAAACAAAATATATATATGCGCACAAACCTCGTCAGTTGGTCAACTCTACATATAGTGGATTGTAGATACAGAGAACCACTAACTCCCCGTTTAGCACAGCAATGGTATTATAAACAAATTTTTAAGAAAAATCAACAATATATTTGCATTTTTTTGATTAATTTAATACAATAATAGTATTATAGGGAGAAAACAATGGAACAAGCAAGATCAAATGCCACAAGATTTATTGACGCATACAACAAAATAGATTATTCACTAAGAGTGCAAAACAACTTCAAACGAAGTATGAGTTTTTCGGATATGATTCGTCGTTCCGTTCTTGTCAATCACATTGTCCGAAAGTATGAAGATGATTTAATTGACTATGGTAGATTACGTAACGCCATTATCCACAAGTCAAACGACAAATTCTTAATTGCAGAGCCACACAGCGATGTTGTTGAAAAAATAGAGAAAATTGCAAGACTTGTTGCAACTCCTCCAAAAGTTATTGAAACCAAATGTGTTCACGATGTTTTCACGGTTGCCCAAGATGTCAAAGTTATGAATGTTATTGAAATTATGGCACAAACTTCATACTCAAATATTCCAGTCTTTCGTGATGGTGTTTTGCTTGGTGTTGCAAATGGTCAAAAGATTATCAACCAATTTGGACTATTTGTGTCAAAAGGAGGGGACCCGCTAGACTTTTTACAAAATAAAACTATCGGTGAAATTGTTGAAAATGAAACTGAGCAACAATACTATCACGTCGCATCTGTTGATATCTCTATTGAAGAAGTAATGAATATGTTTTTCACAAACCGCAAACTTTTGTGTATAATCTTAACCAAATACGGCAAAATGGGTGAGACACCAATTGGCATTATCACCACTAGGGATTATATGGAGCTCAACAAAATCATCGAAAACTATTAAAACGCAAAATTAGCTCCAAATTTCTTTGTTTCTGGCAAGCCCGCTCGCACAGTCACTTGCATAGGCAAGCTCCTGCGCGCGCGGACTTGCCGAGCCTCGAACTTTGGGCTAATTTTGCGTTTTATTTTAGCACAAGAAAAATTTGGAAAATTGCTTGACATATGGGGCGAGTGGAATTATAATTATGGCATAATCAAAGGTAAAAAAAAGACAAGTAGCCCACAGGTGTGCTATAAAGAGAAGTTGTCCTTAGGCTGAAAGATGACGATAGCACTTGTGGAAGTGAAACCACTTTTCACTTTGGCTGGCACGGTAAGTGCATAGATAAGGTCACAATTTATTTTGTGATAAAATAGGGTGGAAACACGGCAATAACTCGTCCCTTGCAATTAGCAAGGGACTTTTTTATTTTTGAGATATAATATTTTTTTGAGTAAAATTAAAAAATTATTAAAAAATAATCAAAAAATGCTCAAAAAAACACAAAAAAATTAAAAGTTTATAAAAATTAAGGAGAATTTTATGGATAGCGAAGGATACAAAAAAGAAGTAAACATCAAACGCCACACAATGGCGCACGTACTTGCGGGGGCGATAAAGGAACTTTATGGCAATGTTAAGTTTGGAATAGGGCCTGCTATTGGTGATGGGTTTTATTATGATTTTGATATGGAACATTCAATCAATGTCGACGACTTTGACAAAATTGAAGCAAAAATGCACGAGATTGTAAGTCAAAATTTGGATATGACAAAAGAAGTTGTTTCCAAACAAGAGGCACTTGAACTTTTCAAAGACGAGCCATACAAATTGGAACTTATCAACGATTTGCCGGAAGACGAGGAGATTTCAATATATAAGTTGGGTGATGTTTTCACAGATTTATGCCGTGGACCTCACGTTGATAACACAAAAGTGCTTCGTAGTTTTGCATTCAAAATTAACCGCGTGAGTGGGGCATACTGGCGTGGCAGTGAGAAAAACAAGATGATGCAAAGAGTGTATGTTTACGGCTTTTTGGATAAACAAGAACTCAAAGAACATTTGGCACTTGTTAAAGAAGCACAAGAGCGTGACCACAGAAAACTTGGCAAGGAACTTGGGATATTTATGTTTTCTGAACTTGTTGGACGTGGACTTGTTATGTGGCTTCCAAACGGCTTTGTTGTAAGGCGTGCGCTTAGTGACTATATTACCGACAAAGAACTTGCACTTGGCTATGAGCATGTTATGACACCATCGCTTGCAAATGTTGAGTTATACAAGACTTCTGGGCATTGGGATCACTACCATGAGGATATGTTCCCATCTATGAAAAGGGGTGATGATGACGAAGAATATGTACTTCGTCCAATGAACTGTCCACACCATATGATGATATACAAAAACTTTATGCACTCGTATAAAGACTTGCCACTTCGCATTGCGGAAATTGCCAACGACTTTAGATTTGAGGGCAGTGGCTCACTTTGTGGCATTGAAAGAACAAGAGCATTCACTCAAAACGACTCACACATCTTTTGCAGACCTGACCAAATCGAAAGCGAAGTTGAAGGCGTAATCAAACTAATTTTGGATGTCTACAAAGATTTTGGTTTCACGAAATACAATTTCAGATTGTCGCTTCGCGATAAAGACAACGCCGAAAAGTATTTTGGCAACGACGAACTTTGGGAAAAAAGCGAAAACGCACTTAGAAAAATTTTGCAAGATAGCGGGGCTGAGTTTTATGAAGCGAAAGGCGAAGCAGCATTCTATGGACCAAAAATTGATGTACAAGTAACGAGTGCGCTTGGTCACGATGTTACACTTTCAACCGTTCAACTCGACTATCAACTTCCTGAAAAATTTGAACTTGAATATATAAATGAAAACAACGAAAAAGTTAGACCTGTTGTAATTCACAGGGCAATACTTGGCTCGCTTGATAGATTTATTGCATTTTTGCTTGAAGAAACAAAAGGTGTGCTTCCAGTTTGGCTTTCGCCAAAACAAGTTGAAGTTATTGCAATCAGTGACAAGTTTTTTGACTATGCAAATAGTGTTGTTGATGTTTTAAAACAAAAAAATATTCGTTGCTCGCTTGATAACAGAAATGAAAGTTTGTCGTATAGAATACGAGATGCAGTTAGACAAAAAATTCCATATATTGTGATAATTGGCGAAAAAGAAACGGAAAATAAAATTGTGTCCGTTCGTGAACGTGGTAGCAATAATACAACTGAATATAACTTACAAGATTTTGTGAGTTTAATCAATCAAAAAATTATAGACAAAAATTAATAAGCACTAAAAAAATTATCAAATTTAATAAAAAATAAAAAAAACTGAATTTTGGACTATTTTAAGTCAATTTTCAGTTTTTTTGCTTTCAATCTTTTATCTTTTCCCAAGCAAACTCATTTCGTCCAAAATGCCCATAGCACGATGTTTGTTTGTAAATTGGTTTGTTTAGGTCAAGTTCATCTATGATATTTTGTGGGCTAAAATTAAAGTTTTGATTTATGTATTCGTATATTTTCTCTATTTCAACTTTTTCCGTGCCAAAGGTGTCAATATAAATTGAGATAGGCTCAGCTAGTCCAATTCCATACGAAACGCCAATCTCGCATCGCTCAGCTAAGTTGTGAGCAACAACATTTTTGGCAACATATCTTGCGTAGTACGCACCGCTTCTGTCAACCTTGCTTGCGTTTTTGCTGGAAAAACAACCGCCACCAACTTTTGCAAGTCCACCATATGAATCCACAACAATTTTTCGCCCAACACAGCCACTGTCGGAATATGATCCCCAAATTGTAAACTTGCCACTTGGGTTTATTATTAGTTTTACATTTTTTGCATATTTTTTGTACTCAATTAGAACTTTGTCTATCACATTTTCTTTTATCAATTTTTGAACTTCGTCTAAAGTAAGTTTTTCGCTATGCGAAACTGAGATTAAAATTGTGTTTATTTCTATTGGTTTTTCGTTTTCATATTCAATTGACACCTGACTTTTTGCGTCGGCAAAAAAATTACTGTTTTGTCTTCTAAATTTTTCATACTTTTGCATAAGTTTGTGTGCAATAATTATTGGCATTGGCATAAATTCTTTTGTTTCTGCCGTGGCATAACCAAATACAATTCCTTGGTCGTTTGCACAAATTTGGTCTTTTTTTACTGCTTGACTAATATCCGGACTTTGCTCACTTATTTCTTGAAAAATATCAAATTTTTGCGTATATCCTATGTTTTTTAGTGCTTTTTGAGCAATTTTTGCATAATTTATCTTTGCTTTTGTTGTTGCCTCGCCATAGATAAATAACTTGTTATTTTTGATTGCACACTCAACTGCCATCATAGAATTTGGATCAACTTTTAGCACCTCGTCCAAAAAACAGTCCGCGATAAAATCGCATGTTTTGTCTGGATGTCCAATATTTACGCTCTCGCTTGTTAAAATTTTTCTCATTTTTTTCTCCTTTTTGCCACAAAGAACATACAAAAAACCCATCGAAATCGATGGGCTAAACACAAAAAATAAACCATCGATCAGCCTTTAGCACCTTAACTTACGCTAGGTTGCTGTGTGGTCTTTGGGGCTGTCCCTCGCACACTCTTTATGGATACATATATATTATAACAAAAAATTGATAATGTCAATCAAAATGTTTAAGATATGATGCAACTTGTGGTGCACAAATTATGAACCAACTTGCAAATTTTTGTGGACTATCCACGAGTTCTTTGTTTAACTCGTCAATACTTATCCACTTATATTCGCTCGCTTCATCAGTATTTAGATATATTTCGCCGTCATATTTTCCCAAAAGAACGTGGTCATATTCATATTCAAAAAGGTCATCTGAAAATTTACAAAAATATGTAAACGAAAACAATTCTTTTAGATTTGCACATATGCCCAATTCTTCATTTAACCTATTTTGAGCAGATGTCACAACATTTTCCTTTATCGCAGGATGTGAACAACATGCATTTGCCCAAAGTCCGCCACTGTGATATTTGTTTTCTGCACGCTTTTGAATCAAAATTTCTTTTTTGCTATTATACAAAAACACACTAAAAGCACGATGCAAAACTGCATTTTTGTGTGCATCGTCTTTGGTTATTTCGCCAAGAGCATTATCAAAAATATCAACTTTTGTTAAATTATTTCTAAGCATATTTACTCCCATATAATATGCCAATTATACGAAAATATTGACAAAATTGCAAACAATTGAAATATTTTTTCAAGTGAATAAAACAAAAATCTCTTTGTGA
>CAYQLL010000026.1:6301-10362 GCA_964418405.1 uncultured Christensenella sp.
AACTTCCGCTGTGTTGAGTTGCTGGAAATCTTTGTCCTTTTTCAAGATACACACTTCCACCGCATTTACAATCGCAGTCAAAGCACTCATAGTTTCCGCTTTCTGGTGCTTGTTCACCAGGTCTAAATTTTTCCATTTTTTTAACCTCCACCATTATCTTGTGGAGATTATTTTTTTCTATTCAAATTTTCTTAAATTTTTATTTCGTCAGTCAATTCTTCAAATGTAACATTTAGTACTTTTGTTATCTTTATAATATTAAACAAAGTTGGCTCGACCTTGTTAGTCTCCCACTCGCTTACTCTTTGTTGCGAGGTGCCAATAAGTTTTGCAAACTCTCTTTGATTCAATTTGCAACCAATTCTAATCTCTCTTAAATTTTCGCCAAAAGTCTTCACATGACTTATACTACACTAAAAATAATGTAAAATACTTGACTTACACTAAAAATAGTGTTATTATATTTTTGCAAGCAAAACACATTTTTGTTTTGCAAATGCTTCTTGGATAGACTAGATAGAATTTAGAATTCACTCCATACCCTAAATTCTTGCTTTTGTTTAGTCTATCCAAGAAGCGTCTGCGATATTGAATTAAAAATAACAGGGGTAAAAAATATGAAAAAGTTTAGTAATACAAAAAAATCTAATCTACTTATGAGTATATGTTCGTTGTTTTTGTGTATATCTATGCTTTGCATTGGTGTGCTTGCGGCGGAGTCTACAACATATAATGTGTCGGGTAATATAACATACAATATGATTGATGGCATTGCTTTAATCAACACTCGTGTATATAAAGTTGAAACCATGCAAGATGCCGACACTCTGCAAAACGCCGTAACAACTCTATCAACGATGACATTTGAAAGCATAGAACGTAGCACTGACCCATATTACACACTTTCTCAAAAACTTGATGCAAAAGCAACGCTTAAAAATACTTCAAGTGAAACAAGTTCAACTCTCTCAGAAAATTCAATAAACATTTCATATGGTGCGACAGATAGTAGTGTGTGGTACTATACATATTTTATAGTAATTAACGTGACTAGTCTATATGATGGTGGAGAACTTTCTGTTACATTAACGGATAATTCTGAATATACAGGTGTTATTAAATCATTAATTTCATCACAAAGTAGTATATCAAAAAACATAACGAAAAATATAATTATTGGTCTATCGCTTGAAAATACTGAGATTTCGAGTTTAGATTTTACAATAGATTATGATTTGAAAGTTGATTATTATAAGATTGGTAGTTTTACATATGATGAACATGGCACAGTGGTGAGTTTTAATTTTAAGATTGGTATGACTTGGACAGAATATATTAATTCGAGTTATAATGATGGGAAATGGAGAATAGAGAATAATAGTGTTGAAAGATATGTTTCTGAATTTGGATACTGGTATTCGGTGACACTAGATTATGGGACACATGTTGGAGTGAATGAAACGATAATTGATGGACAAGATTATAAAAAAGAATCTGGGCCTTGGTAATAAAGTGTATTTGTTTGGATAAAGTCCAAACATTTTTATTTGTAAACAAAATTTTTCAAAAAATTTTGCATAAAGTGTTGACAAATGAAAAAACTATGCATATAATAGTGCTAGCACAATCAAAGAGAGAGTGCTAACAATCAAAACAAAGGAGAGATAATGAAGTTAACAGGCAGAAAGCATTTCATACTTACAAGTGTGATTGAAGATTACATCAAAGACGCTGCACCAATAACAAGTGCGAATGTACAAGAGCGATACATTCCAAAAGTTAGCACTGCAACACTTAGAAATGAACTTAACGCACTTGAAAGTATGGGCTATCTTAAACAACTCCACACATCAAGTGGCAGAATTCCAACTGCAGAAGGGTACAAGTACTATGTTTCAAGCCTACTTGAAGATTTTGAAGTTAGTGAAGATAAACTTAACAAAGTCAAAAATTTACTTGACAACGAAACATCGTCACTAACACAAATTTTGTCTGGCATTGCGGAAATTATTTCCAAGACAACAAACTATCCAACCGTTATGGTAACAAACGGCTATGATAAATTAGTGATAGAAGAAGTCAAGATAATTCCACTAATCGACAATGAAGCACTTGTACTTTTTAGAACAAAAAGCGGAATTGTTAAAACTTCAATGCAAACAAATGCAACTGAAAAAGTTTGCGACGATGCATCAAAGTTTTTGACAAGAAAGTTTTGTGGTCAAACAATTGGAGAGATGCTAACTGGCGAAACTCTTGCTCAAAGTTTGGGCGAAGTGCAAAATTTTCAATCGCTAGTTCAAGGGCTTTTAGATAGTATGCGAAAGTTTGTGTCCAAAAAGAACATAGATATTCGTGGCGAAAGTGCAGTTAATATCTTGGACGAAAACGAAAAGCGAAGTGTTAAACAAACCAAAAAGATTTTAACCTTGCTTGGCGACGAAGACGAGTTATTAAACCAAATTGACACAGATGCCGACCATATCACAGTTAAAATTGGCGACGAACACGAGAAAATGGAAGGTTGCGCACTTATCACTGCACCAATAGTAATCAAAGGTACGCCTGTTGGTTCAATTGCAGTAATCGGACCCGACAGAATGGACTATGCAAACATTGCCCAAGCACTTAACATCGTTATGAACGAACTAAAAAAATAGGAGAAATAAATGGCTTACAAGAAATTTGAACCTGGTCTTGAAAAAGAACAACGCGAGCAAAAAGAACGTCAAAAAGCAAAAGACGAAAAAAACAAAAATGTGGAGTACACAGTTGAGCCTTTTGTGCAAGATGAATCGAAACCTGCACAATCTGTGCCCCAAGAAGAACCGAAACCCGAGCCGCAAGTTGAGCAAAAACCAAAAGATGAACAACTCAAAGATAAAAAAGTTGACAAAAATGGCTTGGCGGACGAATATCTTAATATGGCAAGAGTAATTCAAGCGGATTTTGATAACTATAGGAAAAAAAGTGCTGAAAGTCTGCGGCAAGCAAAAATTGACGGCGTTATTGAAGCACTGGAAATATTTATTCCTTGTCTTGATGTTTTCAAAAAGGCAAAAAATATGATTAGTGACGAAAACTCGCGTAAAGGAATAGAAATGCTGGAAAATGAGATTATGTCATCACTTAAAACTTTAGGTGTTGAAAAAATCGAAACAATAGGCAAACAATTTGACCCTAATATTCATCATTGTTTAATGGTGATGGAAGATAAAACAAAGCCAGATAATGTGGTGCTTGATGAATATCAGGCGGGATATAAATACAAAGACAAAATAATAAAATATAGTCAAGTTATAGTGAACAAATTAAAGGAGGAAAAATAAAACTATGGCAAAAATTATAGGTATAGATTTAGGAACAACAAACTCATGTGTTGCAGTTATGGAAGGTGGAAAACCAACAGTTATTGCAAATGCAGAAGGAGATAGAACAACTCCATCAGTTGTTGCATTCACAAAAGAAGGAGAAAAACTCGTTGGCAAAGTTGCAAAGCGTCAAGCGGTTGCAAACCACGAAAATACAGTAACATCAATCAAAAGATTGATGGGAACAGACAAGAAAGTAAAACTAAACGGAAAAGATTACACACCACAAGAAATTTCCGCAATGATACTTTCAAAACTAAAACAAGATGCAGAAAGTTATCTTGGCGAAAAGGTAACAAAGGCAGTTATAACTGTTCCTGCGTACTTTAACGACGCACAACGTCAAGCAACAAAAGACGCGGGCAAAATTGCAGGACTTGAAGTTATGAGAATAATAAACGAGCCAACTGCAGCTTCGCTTGCATATGGACTTGACAAAGGCGACAATTCAAATCAAAAGATTTTGGTATACGACCTAGGTGGCGGTACATTCGATGTTTACATTTTGGAAATTGGCGATGGCGTGTTTGAAGTTTTGTCAACAAACGGAGACACACACCTTGGTGGAGATGATTTTGATAACAGAATAATTGACTTACTTGTAAAAGATTTCAAAGACAAGAATAACATTGACCTATCAGGCGATAAACTTGCAATGCAAAGATTGAAAGAAGCGGCAGAAAAAGCAAA
>CAYQLL010000027.1:0-10320 GCA_964418405.1 uncultured Christensenella sp.
CTATCATAATAGAAAAGATATATTGAGATTATTTGCAAAGTTTGTCGTGTAATTTTTGTGCGGCGGGGATATCTGCTGGTGCCCAATCAAATTGCATAAGTTTGTCAGGGGTTACCCATTCCATACCCTTGTGTACATTCATTTCGATATGATTGCCAGTGTATTTGCATTCATAAATTGCCATTGACAAATGGAAATCTGGATAGTCGTGTTCAATTTGATAGAAAAAGTCGCCAATTTCAACATCAATGTCGAGTTCCTCTTTTAGTTCTCTTTTTAGTGCTTGCTCGTTTGTTTCTCCTGCCTCAAGTTTTCCACCAGGGAATTCCCATTTGTATGACACATATTCATACTTGCCTTTGTCCCTTAGTGTTACCAAAATTTCGCCATTGGCATTTTCAATGATACCTGCCACAGTTGTGATAAGTTTTTTTGTTGGTTCCATATTTTTCTCCTTTAACTATGCACAGTATATCACAGTATTTTGTAAATGTAAATAGTTTTTTCTAGTTTTTTTAAGTTTTTGAAAAATAATTTTAGTTTTTGCTAGATATTTGTGTTTTTTTATGCTAATATAGAAATATGGATATAGAAAAAGAGATATTGCAGTTAAAAGTCCGCGTGAAAGCGCTTGAAGAACTTTTGAAAATCAGTACAACGCCAACTCAAAGTGCTTCATTGCAAAAACGCGACAAAACAAAATATATGTTTGATAGCAAAGTTTATCCCAAAAATAGGCTTGTTTTGGCAGTTATAAAAAAGTATGTTCAAGACCATAATCCAACTTTTGACGAATTGCAATGCGTTTTTGACAAGTCACTTCAAGGTACCCTTAATGTTGTTGATACCTTGGAAAATGTTTCAAAAATAAAAGATGCAAGCAAAAGATATTTCACAAACAATGTACTTTTGCTCAAAGATGGCACAAAAGCTGTTGTTTGCACACAGTGGGGGATATTCAATATTCCAAAATTTGAGCAACAAGCAAAAGCACTTGGCTACGAGATACAGAAAATTGTCCCAAGCAGTCTTTTTTAACTTTTCAAAGTTAATATCAAATCTTTATTCTCGTGACAAAAACTTATCACTTTGGGATATACCTTCGTGACTTTTATTTGAGTGGAAGATCTGCTCACATTTTGTAGATATTCGCTCCGACACTAGAATACATATATAGACAGTCGTAAAAAATGACAACTATTGACAATTATAAATAAATACCAATACGAGAAACAATTAACTCATTTGCGAGTAGGCAGATATATAGCAAACAACCAGCTCAGCTGGTGGTCAGTTTATTGATTATATCATCACATAAAATTAGTGAACTATTCTATTGATATGTTTATCTCACAAAACAACAATTGTCAAAGTGTAAGAAAGTAATGGGTTTTCTTTAGAGGTTAAAATTAGCATTATAGAGCCTTTACCTTGTAATGTTAGGGTTATTATGTTATCATCATGGGCGGATTCTTTAAGAGTTATATCGTTTAACGTGTAAGACATATCACACTCAATATTTGTCACGCCTTGTATTCGGTAGGAAAATGGGATTTCAACGATATCTTCATTTGTGGTGACACTTAGCGTGTCATCTTCAAAAGATGTGACATGGGTTTTCATAAAACTTGTATTCCACATAATTGTAAAAGGATTTTCTTTTTGAGTGACAGTAATTGTTAAAGTTGCTTCTAAGTTAGAGAGTGTGTCTTTTACTTTTAATATATTTGAGCCGGCATTTGAAAATTGTAGTGTTGTATTTGTGTATGGCTCGTCGTTTAGAAAATAGGTTAGGTCTGTTAAGGCAAATTCTGGTGAAAAATTTACTTTGTATCCATACTCTTCGTATGTATCTAGTGCCACATTTTGTTGTGTGAAACCAATACTAGAAATGTGTATTTCTTGGACGGTAATTGAGTATGTGACAAAGTAACCAGAACCGTCGTTTGCGTAGATTTTAAGTTGGGACTCGCCAGCCGTTTTTGCAAGCAAAGTATATGTATTCGAAGAGTATTCAAGTGTAGCATTATCCCCAAAAAGTTGCACTGAGTAATTATTAATTACGTTTAATTGGTTTAGTATACAAAATTTAATATTTTGGTAAAAATTACTTTCATTTGCTGTGTTTTCGTAGTTTTTATTGAACAAATGCAATAATATTTGCATATTTTCAATTTTACGAGCAAAATTTATGTCAATTTTTGACACATACATATATGATTGTTTTGTAAAAGTGTTAGTATAATCTTTATACAAAAAATTAAAAGATGTTTCACCATGGTTTATGACTTTGAATGTGTATAATATTTTTTGTTCTTGTTTTTCTTTGAGCGTGAGATTAGAGATATTTGAAGATGTTTTAAGCATTGGTGAATATATTAACTTTTTAGTGCAGGTTATTTCCAGAATATATTCTTTTGCTGTAAAGATATTTGGTGGGATAGTGCCATCATTGTCTTTAATTTCTAAACTCGCTGTTATTTCAGATTTATTAATAGTGACAGTAATTTCTTTGTTTTGTTGTAGTTGACTTGCGGAACTTGCTTTAACAAAAACACTACATGTCCCAACTTTGTTTGGGGTTATTACACCGTAACTATCCACACCAACGATATCTGAACTTGCCTCAAACTCCACGCTGTATTTTTCATTACAACTAATAAAATATTGTATTTGCTTTGGTGCATCGTCATTGTATAGAGATATGTTGTCTATTGCAGTTAGTTCAAGATTGGGTACAAATGCGATCTCTCGTTCTTTGACCACCACACTAATATTAACGCTTTTTGTTAGACTGATTGACGAAACTTTAATTTCAACTACGCAATTACCAACAATATTTGCGGTAACATATCCGTCTTTATCAACACTAACAACATCGTTACTAGCAATGAATTCAACAGAGTATTGTTCATTGCACTCAATAATATATGTCAACTTTTGTGGAGCGTTGTCGATATATATTTCCATGTCACTTGTTTCAAGTTCAAGTTTAGGTTCAAATTTATCCCCCATTGGCACAATTAAAATTATTGCAACAACAATTGCAGTAACCAAAATTCCCGCAAAAATACCTAAGATCCATTTTTTCATCATATACATCTTATCAAACTTTTCATATTTTACTAAACGATTTTCGACATTTTTCCCCCAAAAAACTATAAATTTTTGCAATTTGACATTTTTAGATGATTAAATTGTGATTTTTATTGTTGCTAGGGGAATTATAAAGGTTATTAGTTTGAAATATCCTAAACACTTTTAGGTATTCCTAATAACACAATTTGGAAAAACTTATATATCTAACCATTTTGAAAAATTATATTTCAAACTCAACCAAACTAATCATTGCTAAAAAATAACACGAACCCTTTCTCTATGAACAGTATCACCTAATGGTTTAACATTATTAAAGCAATCTTTTAGCAATTCAATAGTGTTATTTTTACCCATTGCCCACAAAAATTCTTCAAAGTCAAGTGGATACATTTCAATGCGTCTTTCCTCACTTGGAATTAGAATGTTTTTCACTTTTTGTTTTAATGTGATCAAAGAACCGGTTTCAATATAGTGAAATCTCCCATCTTTAACTAGTTGCTTAATAGATTGTCTTGCAATTGGAAAGAGTTGTATTTCATCAAATCAACTTTTGCTAAGTCCCTTTGAAAGTCTATTAGTATATACGATTTATATTCGTTTTTCCCAAATTCTTCAACAATAGTAGATTTTCCAATTTGCCTTGTTCTTTGAACAAGTAATGCACGCTCATTGGAACATTCTTTTTAAATGGAAGACAAGATAATCTTGTTGTATGTTAGAATAAAAAAGTGCGAGTAATAAAATTATTGCTTGCACATTTTTATTTAATCTAGCGTGGATAAATTCCATAGTGGGTTATGTGTGAATAGTTGGCTATTTCTAAAACCTTTTCCCTGAACATAATTGCTTGTTGGCGAAACCAATTTAGATGTTTTTCTTCTAAAATTCGCGTCAAGCAAGTGTTCATCTAATATCAATTCGTAGCACTTTTTTAGTTCGGTCAAAGTAAATTCCTTTGGTAATAGATTGAAAATAATATCTGTATATTCCAATTTATTTTTTAGTCGTTCTAGTCCATAATATATAATCTTAATGTGGTCAAAAGCCAAACTAGAATTTATTATATCCACCGTTTTTGTTTCTTTTAAATCTTGTTTTGATATTGTCACGAGCAATTCATTTTCAAGGGTGGTGTTTTCGTCGGTTAGTGTGATTAAAACCTGCTTTTTTAGGATATAGCCATTTTCCAACTGCGTTTTTTCAAGTATGTTTTCACGCTTGTCGATGTTAAACCATTCGCCATTAGAAAGTTCTTCATTTTCATTTGTTAAGCATAAATAACTCGTGCTAATTACTCTCGCTCTTGGGTCTCTTGTTTTTTCGCCAAAAGTAAATAGTTGCTCGTAGTAAAAATTGTTTAAGCCTATTTTTTGAGATACACATTTTTGTAAACTTTCTGCTAGAGAAAAGTTAAGGTCTATAAAAGTGCCAATAATTGCATAGTTGTCTTTATATGGAGCGAATTTGCGCTTTGTTAAATACACTTGCAATTTTTTTTCTGGCAATTTTCTGTAATTGTCTATCAACTTGTCGAAAAGTCGCAAAACAACAGCGTCAATGGTTACACTTGGCTTTTCGTATTTGCTATCAACATAAAGTTCTGATAATTTTTGTTCATTTAAGTTTGTCATATAATTTTTCCTTTTATTTTATCTATGTTAAGCGTTATTGTTTAAAATGGTTGATTAAATTGTTTTCGTATTTTGAAACGCCATTGCGTTTGTGGCTAGAATTATTGTTTTTTGATAGTATAGTATAAAAGTTTTTGCCTTTAATGCCGTTTCGTATATATGCATCGAGTTCGTCATACGAAAAGCCTAATTTTTCTTCGTCGCTTTTGCCAGATAACCCATCGCTAGGTGTTTTGTTTATTAGGTTTTCAGGTAGTCCAAGCAACAAGCCAATTTCACATACTTCGTTTTTTGTCCAGTTTGCTATTGGTGCGAAATCGCCAACATTATCTCCCCATTTTGTGGTGTAACCGACTTCTGCTTCACTCAAATTAGATGTGTTTGCGACTAGGTAATCAAGACTGCCAGCTAGTGCATACAATGTGGTCATTCTAATTCTTGGCGCTGTGTTGATTGTGGAAACGCTACTTAGTGGCACATTGTTTTGTTTTAGATATGGTTCTATGCTTTTTATAATGTCATTATAGCCATCGGCAATATCAATAGATGTGTGTCTAATGCCCAAAAATTCACATGACTTTTTTGCATCGCTATAATCTGTCATTTGACCATTTGGCATTATAACGCCCAATACATTGTCTTTGCCCAAAGCTTCAACGCATAGTTTCGCTACAACAAAACTATCTTTTCCGCCGCTCATTCCAACAACGGCACCTTTGGCAAATGAGCATTTTTTAAAATAATCTTTTATCCATTCAATTGTTTTTTTAACTTCTTTTTTATCCATAAGTTATTTCCTTTATATCATATAGTTTTATTTTTTTAGTTTGTTTTTTTGTGAGCGAATTGCTAGCAAATATTTTTTTAACCTGGTTGTTATCAACAAGCCTTTTGTTATATTTGTTTTTTTCTAGGTGTGCACAAAGTATATACACATCATTGTCACAACCGCTTAAACATTCTAGTATTTCTTTTATTGTGTCTCCGCTAGATATAATATCGTCAACGATTAGTATTTTTTGTTTAGGCTTTATATTTCCAATTAGCTTGTATGAATTGATTAAGCCTGTTTGCGGGTTTCGCGTTTTTTTTCCATAAGCATAATTATCATTCAATCTTGAGTATTTTTTCACTGAGCCCTTGTCGGTGAATATCACAAGGTCGTTGCTTTTTTGAAAGTTGATTTCTGCTGTGACTTTGCTAAATAGTTTTTCCACAATACAAATTTTTTGTGCGTTATCAAAGTAATCTAAATCGCAATGTGGCTCACATATTTTTAGGCTATTCAAATGTAGGCTATTAAATACACTTGCCACATATTTTATTGTTTCAGTATAGTTTGTGTTAGGGTGGTCCATTCGTTGATATGGCAAATACGACAAGGTTAAATTAACTTCTGCATTTAGTGACTTATAATAAATAACTATTAGTAACAATTCAAATATTGATATTTCGTTGTTATATATAATGTCAACTTTGTTGTTGATTATGAAACTTTGTAAATAATCGTTTTTCAATTTCATTTCTTTGCTAGAATATCTTGCCACGACCATTTTTTTGTTGTTTATTATCATTTTTTCTCCTTTGACAATAAGAAATTATTTGATGACTTTTAAACTTTGAAAGCGGGCATCAACAAACTTTTTTAGATGTCCCACATTATGATATTATCAAAATGAAAATATTTTGTCAAGAATAAATAAAAATACTTGACAATTTTTTATCATTGTGATATTATCAAAACGACAATAAGAAACATATAAGTAATCTAGGGGGTAATTTTTATGAAAAAAGCAAAAAAATTATTAGTAGTTGTTGATATGGTTAATGGTTTTATCAACGAGGGCAATTTGGCAGACAAGTCCATCAATCGCATAACTAACAATGTTGTTAGTTTAGTAAAAGATGCAATTAGCCATAATGTAATGATAACCGCGTTTAAGGATACTCATACTATTGATGATGTGGAATTCAAAAGTTTTCCTCCACATTGCATCAAAGGAAGTAGTGAGTGTGAGTTGATTGAACAGTTATCCAAATATGAAAAATATATGTATGTTATAGAAAAGCCAACTACCAATGGCTTTGATACTGAAAAATTTAGAAACATAGTTAATCACATTCAGTTTGAAAACATATATGTTTGTGGCTGTTGCACAGATATTTGTGTTTATAATTTTGTCGTTAGTTTGAATGATTTTTTGTCAAAGCAACACATCAAAACTAATATAATAGTCATTAAAGATTCTGTTGACACCTTTAATGGTGCCAACCACAACGCAGATGTAGTAAATGCTCAATATTTGGCAAAAATGGAGTGTCTTGGGGTTATGACCTTGCCATACGACAAAAAGTTTTTCGAAAACAAACAAGAAGAATGTTTAGATTGTAAATAATTGTAGGAGAAATTATGAAAAAGATAGGTGCGTTTGTGGGTAAGTTTTTACCGCCACACATTGGACATATAAGCATAGTTGACAAAATGCTTGCAGAGTGTGACGAGGCCGTGGTTGTTGTTTCGGATAATCCAGAAAAAAGCAAGGAATTGTGCCAAAAAGATAACTTTCCATATTTCGATTCAAAAAAAAGATTGAATTGGTTTAAACAATACTACAAGGGCAATAAAAAATTGCACTTTGCGATTATAGATGAAAGTTTGATAAGCAAAGATAAAAATTTTATGGAAGAATATGCAAAACTGTTTAGTCAATGCGTACCTTACAAGGTTAATGTTAAATATGCGGACGAAAGTTATAGAGAACTCAACGAACGATATTTTGTCGATTGCACTTTTGTGGCGATTGATAGAGATGTCATAAAAATTCATGGGACGGATATAAGAAAAGACTTTGAGAAAAACAAACAATTTGTTTTAAAACAAGCACGAAAAGATATTGAAGGTGGATATTAAAATGCAAAAAGCAAACAAAATTCTTCAAGCCAAATTTAACATTTTAAAGAAAAATGATAAATTGAACACGAGTTATCCCATAAAAAAACAAGATTGGGATAAATATTTTAGCACAGGCGAAATTGTTTTTGATGACGAGTATGTTTCGCTATATATTCACATACCATTTTGCGAATCTTTATGTAAATTTTGCGAATACATCAAGTTTGTTAAAAAAAATAGCAATCAAGAAAAAGAATATGTAGAAGCCGTGATTAAAGACATTGAAGAATTTTATGAAAAATACCCAAACAAAATATTGTGTGGCTTAGATATTGGAGGTGGAACGCCAACTGCACTTAGCGAAGAAAATTTTGAATATCTACTATCAAGCGTAAAGCGAATTGTTGATAAATATCAAAAAATTGATAACTTTTTGCCAAGCATAGAAGCAACTTTTAGCACTATTTCAGAAAAAAAGGCAAAAGATATTGTGAAATATGGCTTTAAAAGAGTTTCTTTTGGTTTGCAAACTTTTGATAAAAGAGTTTTAAAAAAATATAATCGCAACAATGGTGATATTGAAAGTATTTTAAAAATAATCCAAATGTGTAGGCGTCAGGGGGTCGAAATTATTAACATCGACCTTATGTATGGTCTTGAATACATAAATCGTTCGGCAATCAAAGCCACAATGAATGTTATAAAACAAATTGCCCCCGAACATTTAACATTTTATGAATTTAGAACCAACATTTTGGGCATAAAAGAAAATTACACCAAACAGCAATTATATAAACAATACAAAGAACTTTATAAAGCATCACAAAAGTGCGGATACAAGGGTAGATTTGGTCAAAACACTTTTTCGAGATTAAACGACCGCGGATTGTCGTCCTACCTAGAAAATAGAATGCTAAAATTTATCAATTATTATGGCGTAGGAATTTCTGCACAAAGCAAGGGCGACAATGGTTTAAGTTATAACTATGGCAAAAATCATGAAAAATATCCCGATTGTTTTGAAAATGACAGAATTAAAAAAGGCGACACCTATTTGTTGCCTGAACAAGAACTATTATCAAAATTCATTGCTGTGAGTGGATATTATGGCGCAATAAACTTGAATGTGTGTTCCCAAATAATCAAACAAGATTTTGCCCAAAAATATCAAAAAGAAATAGAATTTTTAAAACATAAAAAGTATATCAATATTCAAGATGGCAATATGATAATAACCCAAAAGGGCTTTAAATATTATGGGGCAATTTTAGGAATGTTTTACAAAGAAGAATATGTATATTAAAGGAGAAAATTATGAGAAAATTTGAAAATTTATTGATTGATTTTTACGAACTAACTATGGGGCAAGGCTATGTTAACGAAAAAGTTGACGACAAAGTGGCATACTTTGATTTGTTTTTTAGAAAATGCCCAGACAACGCCAGTTTTGTTATCGCAAATGGCGTTAATAAATGCGCGGAATATTTATTGCAATTTCATTTTACTGAAAGCGATATTGACTATTTAAAAAGCTTAAATATGTTTACACGCGAATACATTGAAAAACTCAAAAATGTGAAATTTACGGGCGATATGTGGGCGGTTGAAGATGGCACAATTGTGTTCCCAAATGAACCAGTTATCACAATCAAATCTACCTTGCTAGAGGCACAACTTGTAGAAACTGCATTGCTTTTGTATTTTAATAGAGCAAGTTTGATTACCACAAAGGCGAGCCGTATTGTTCGTAGCGCAAAAGGTAGGGCAGTTATGGAGTTTGGAACTCGCAGGGCGCAAGGGTTTGAAGCAGCAGTTGACGGTGCACTAGACACATACGTAGCAGGTGCAGTTGGAACTGCTTGCACAATCACAGGCAAAAAATACGGTGTTCCAGTGCTAGGCACTATGGCACACAGTTTTGTTCAAAGTTTTCCTAGTGAATATGACGCCTTCAAGGCATACGCAAGGTCGTTTCCAGATGCTTGCACTCTTTTGGTGGACACATACAACACGCTGGAAAGTGGCATACCAAATGCAATTAGCGTTAATGAAGAAGTGCTAAAACCAATTGGTAAATATCTAAAAGGCATTCGAATTGATAGTGGAGATTTGGCATATTTGTCAAAAAAGGCAAGACAAATGCTAGATGACGCGGGGCTAAAACAAACCAAGATTGTAATTTCTAATAGTTTGGACGAATATTTAATAGAAAATTTGCTTTTGCAAAATGCGCCAATAGATAGTTTTGGTGTGGGCGAAAATATGATTACATCAAAATCAAATCCAGTGTTTGGCGGGGTGTATAAACTTGTTGCAGTGGAAGAAGATGGGAAAATTACGCCTAAAATAAAAATTAGCGACAATGTTGAAAAAATAACCAACCCTCATTTCAAAAAAATTTATAGATTATTTGATAAATTTAACGGCAAGTTCATAACCGATATCTTGTCCGTTTACGACGAAGCCGAGCCAACGGGCGAAATAGAATTAGTTAATCCAACTCAGGAATGGACCAAGAAAAGCATATCAAACTACACAGTAAAACTTTTAAGGGTTAAAATGATTGAAAACGGAGAGTTGATATACAATTTTCCAACGATCGCCGAAACAAAGGCGAATGTGCAAAAAAATCTTGCTACATTGTGGGAAGAAGCATTGCGTTTACACAATCCACACACATACACAATCAATTTGTCT
>CAYQLL010000028.1:0-9551 GCA_964418405.1 uncultured Christensenella sp.
AAAAAGCATGCCATATTTCGTAAATCTTGTCAAGTACTTTTTTAATATTTTTTCGCTTTTTCTCAAACTTTTTTTGCCTGTGGTTGTTTTATGTTTTTTTTTGCTTAATTTTACTTTATGCAAGTACAAGTTTGGTAAGATTGCTCGCCAGTTTCACTGGTGCGATATGACACGTAGTGCTAACGTAGTGCGTTTGGTCTGGGGGATACACTCGTGCCAATAAATTGGCACTCGGTATGACACAGTGTATACACACGCACTGCGTAGGACTGGATATATTCCCGAACACATAAAAGACTTTATGTTAACTTGAAAAAATATTAAATATGGTTGATGTCTATGACATAGAAAGAGTTGTTTTTTGAGATGAGAGCAGAGTTGAGTTTATTTTGATTTATCGAAGTTGCACACAACTTTGCAAACTTATGTGCATATCTTTTTTCAAGTTGTGTCGGTTTGCCCCCACGTTGGATATAACCAACAATACATGTCCTGACATCGAGTTTTAGCGTTTGCTCAAGGTATGATTTTAGTTCATTTATATCAATTAAATTTTCACGCAAAATTACTATTGGAGCATCTTTTGTAGAATTTTGAATGGCGTTTTTGCAATCTTCTTTACTGCAAAATTCGTCAGTATAAACATAGTCTGCCTTTACATTTTTGCCAACCGTGATAGCAATTTGTGGACAATTACGTCCCATCGCTTGATATATACACACGCGATTAAATGACTTCATTGTGTCGTTTACTTGCAAAATAAATTGTGTACAATTATTGCACGCAGTGTCATAACCTATAGTATAGTCACTGCCAACAATATCGTTGTCTATTGTACAAGGAATAAATATCACATCCATTCCCCTGTCGTGAATTTCTTTAAGTGCATTAAGTGAACCATTGCCACCCATAACAACCAAACAATCAATATCATGTTTTTTTAGTGTTTGAATAGCATTATCAACACCTTCGCTTGTTTGCATCTCTTTACATCTTGAAGTTTTTATACAAATTCCGCCAATATTTTTTATTTTGCGTAAAAATTTTAGATCGTAATCTAGTGTTATATCCCGGATAAGTCCCCAAAAACCACGGCTAAATAGCATTATTTTATGGTATTTATATAATCTTTTATATAGGGTATAGAGGCAATAGTTCATCCCAGCTCCATCGCCACCACTCGCCAAAATTCCAATATTCATTTTTTCTCCTTATTTGTCCATAAGTTTGACATTTTCGTCGCCCAAAATTCCAACAAGTTCGTTAAGTAGATGATGATTGCCATTTACTTCGTACGGCAGTTTGTATGCCTTGTTATCGTTCGTACTTTTTGCAATTACTGGGAAGTCTCCTTTATATAAAGAAAGTACAAGGTTGACTTTGTCGCATAATTTTTGGTCGGTTAAATCATATTTTAGGTATAGAGTTTTATTTTCTGCGACTTTCTTTTGTTCATCAATCATTTCAAACATACGCTCAACCATAACAACTGGATCTTTGCCCGGTCTTATTGAAAATCTACCACTGATTTGAACAATTTTGTCTTCAATGAGTAGGTCTTTGTATTGTTCATACACTTTTGGGGTTACCATAGCAGTGAAAGTGCCATACAAATCTTCAATATCAAGAATGCTCATTGGTTTGTTTGTTGTTTTAACAAGTATACGCTTTGTGCCAACAATTATACCACCGCAAGTGACAAATGTCCCGTCTTCAAGGTCATATTCTTGGGTGCTTTCCTCTTCTTCATCAACATCTTCCATATTTTCATTTTTGACAACCATTGTACTTTTAAAGTTAAAATTTTCCCATCTTTTTGCAAAATTTTGCAAAGGATGACCAGACATATACACGCCCATTATATCTTTTTCCAGTTTTAATTTTGTGTCTTTGTTATATTCTTTTATATTTGGAACAATGACTTTATCCATAAGTTTTGTTTCAACTTTGAAATTGTCAAAAAGTGAAAATTGCCCTGATTGTCTATTCTTCTTGTCGGCCGAAACTTTGCTAATTATGTCTTCATATATTGCCATAAGTTGACTTCTATACAATTTGAAACAGTCAAAAGCACCACTTAAAATCAAACTTTCAAGACTTTTTTTATTGACAACTCCCGTGTCGTATAATCTTTCGATAAAATCGCGAAGGTCCTTGTATTCGCCGTTTTTTTCGCGTTCTTTTATCATAACGTCAATAGCATTGACACCAACACCTTTAAGTCCACTTAGTCCATAACGAATTTTGCCATTTTCTATAGAAAAATATGTCTTACTTTTATTGATATCAGGAATAAGCACTTCAATGCCTTCACTTCGAGCATATGCAACATATCTTTTGATTTCGTCGGCGTTTGTTATTCTGTTATTTATAATAGCTGTCAAAAACTCAACTTCATAGTAACATTTAAGGTATGCAGTTTGGAAAGTTAGCATTGCATAGGCGGTAGCGTGAGATTTATTGAACGCATATTGGGCAAAACTCTCCATATCTGCAAAAACCTTTTCCGCAGTTTCTTTTGGAATACCCAGTTTGATTGCACCTGGGATTGAGTGCTTACCTGTTGGGTCTTCCCATCCGTTTATAAACTTTTCTCGTTCGTATGCCATTTTATCGACTTTCTTTTTCCCCATAATTCTGCGCACATTATCTGCTTGTCCAAGGCTATATCCACCCATAATTTGGCAAATTTGCATAACTTGTTCTTGATAGACAATACAACCATAGGTTACTTTTAGTACATCTTTTATGCACTCATGTGGATATTCAACTTTTTCAGGATTAAATTTATTTCTTACATATGTAGGAATACTGTCCATTGGTCCTGGACGATAAAGCGAAACACCAGCAATGATATCTTCTAGTCCGCTTGGTTTTAGATCTTTCATAAACTTTTTGAAACCACCGCTTTCAAGTTGGAAAATTGCTTCCGTTTTGCCTTGTCCGATTAGGTCATAGACATTTTTGTCGTCGTATCCGATTTTATCAAAGTCGATATCAATGTTATGTTGCTCGCGAACAAGTTGAATGGCTTTTTCTATATCTGTGAGAGTATTTAGTCCCAAAAAGTCCATTTTTAGTAAGCCAAGTGATTCAAGGTCCACCGCTTCGTATTGAGTTGTGATATCTTCGCCATTGCGAGATTGCGGAACAAACTCATCAACCGGCTCGGGTGCAATTAAAACTCCGCAAGCATGCATAGACGTGTTTCTTGGAAATCCCTCAAGTTTTATTGCAACGTCTATAACTTTTCTTAGTTCATAATCACTGTCATAGAGTTCTTTTAACTCTGGGATGATAAATTTGTCGTTTTCAGGTTTGCCAGTTTTTCCAAAGTAGTATTTCAGTACTGGTGGTTTTTTAATGCCTACTGGTAGTTTGTTTGGAATTAGTTTTGTTATTTTATCTGTTTCGCTGTATGGTACTTGCAAAACTCTCCCCACGTCTTTTATGGCATTTTTGGCCTGCATTTTTCCAAAAGTTATAATGTATGAAACATTTTCTGGGTGATATTTTCTTTTTGCATATTCAACAACTTCGCTTCGCCTTTCCTTATCAAAGTCAATATCAAAATCGGGCATCGAAACTCTTTCACGGTTAATAAATCTTTCAAAGAATAGAGCATATTTAAGTGGGTCAACTTTTGTTATTCCCATAAGATAGGCAACAATACTACCCGCACCACTGCCACGCCCTGGACCGACTGCAATTCCGTTTTGTTTAGCCCAGTTAATATAGTCCCAAACGACCAAAAAGTACTCAACGAAACCCATTTCATGAATTGTGTTTAATTCATACTCAACTCTGTCATACACTTCTTTTGTTGCATTTGGATATCTTATTGGCAGGTTGTCGTATGTCAATTTTTTCATATACTCAAATGTTGTCATTCCGTTATCTGGAACATATGGCGGAATAAAATTATGGTCGGCAGGAAGAACATATTTCTCGTTAAGCCCCATTTCTCCGTGGGTTTTGCGCTTTATGATAACTTCGCACTTGTCGGCAATTTCTAGTGTTACACTAAGTGCATCTTCAAAGCCAACAAATGCTTCTTTCATTTCCTCATAGGTTTTATAATAAAGTTCTTGGGTGGTAAATTTGAAACGGTCGGGATCGTTTATTGTTTTACCCATTTGAACACACATCAAAATATCTTGGATTTCCGCATCTTCTTTGCTTAGGTAGTGACAATCGTTAGTTGCAACAAGTTTTATACCTGTCTCTTGACTTATTTTGGACAAGCCAAGCATAATTTCTTTATCTTCTGGAAAATAGTGGTTTTGAATTTCAAGATAAAAGTCGCCATCGGCAAATATTGATTTTAGATACAAAGCGAACTGCTTGGCATCATCTTGCCTATGCTCCAAAATTAATTGTTGAACACGCCCAAAAAGACAACCAGACAAACAAATAATTCCCTCGCTATATTTTTCAAGGGTTTTGTAGTCTATTCTTGGTTTATAGTAGTAACCATCAATAAATGCGATAGAATTGAGTTTTAGAAGGTTTTTGTAACCAATGTTATTTTTTGCAAGCAAAATCAGATGGTCAAGTTTGATTTTTCCCTGTTTTTTTGTTAAATCGTCACACATATAAAACTCACAACCAATAATTGGTTTTATACCAGCGCCAAGACAAGCAGTATAAAACTGCAAAGCCCCATACATATTACCATGGTCAGTAATTGCCACTGCTTTCCATCCACGTTTTTTTGTTTCCGCCACTAGATCAGTTATTCTTATTGCACCATCAAGCAAACTAAACTCGGTGTGGTTGTGAAGGTGTACAAATTGTTCCATTATCTCTCCTTTATCTTTTCTGCAATTTTTATTAGTTTATTAAGTCTGTAACTAAGTTGACTCTTTGTTACATTAAATGTTGCAAGTTTTTTTAGTTCGTCTAAACTTTCTTCTGGGTTCGCAATTCTAAGCAGTGCAACATCTTGTAAATTTTGTGGCAACTTTTCAAGTCCCATTTTTGTGACAATGAGTGAGATTGCGTCGTTTTGTTTTATGCTTGCCTCAACTGTCTTGTTTATGTTCGCACTCATACAATTCGTTTGGCGATTAACTTTGTTTCTCACTTCTCTTACAACGATTTCATTTTGAAGGGACAAAACACAATTGTATGCACCCATTAGTGCCAAGATGTTACTAACTTGGTTGGCATCTTTTACATAAAGGATGTAAAGATTTTTTCGTTTTATTATCCTTGCAAAAATCTCAAACCCAGCGAGAACATCTTTAAGTCCTTCCAAAAATTGCTCATTTTTAGATGCAAATTCCATGTGATAACCAGTAGAAAGTCGGTCTTGTTTGTTTATTTTTATGCTTGAAGTTCCACAGCCAACAAACACACCTTGCACAAAATGTTTGAGACAATGGTCTTCTTTTAGAAAATATTTGTCTGCTTTATAGCGCCTTGTAAGTTTTTCGTCTTTTATTGCGATGCAACCAGTGTCTAGAAGCATTTGGCAAGCAAGACTTGGTTCAAAAGTTAAACGAAAATAGTCTTCTTTTTTTATTTGATAACTTTTGCAAATTTCAACTTTCGCTTGTTTACCATACATTTTTTGTATAATTTTGTTGACATAAGGTGCAAGATTTTCTAGGTCGGTGTTTAGCGTTAATTCTACGTCGTTGCCAAGTTCGATATTTGCAGAACTTGCAAAAAGCCCGCTCAAAAAAGCAAGACAACAACAATCTTGGTCTATATCCAAACTTAGTATTTCGTTTTTTACATCTCTTGAAAAACTCACAATTTATTCCTTTGATTTTATTTCTATTTTTTTGCCATAATTTGCAATACGTGCAAAGTCTATATTGTTTTTTATAACAAAGTTGAGCGGTTTGTCCACCAGTCCAACCCTGTCACTGCTATGAGCATCGCTATCTATTACAACTTTTGCATTGTTTTGTAGCACAACTTCAATATCTTTTGAAGTATAGGCAATTCTTTTGCCATTTATCTCCAAATGCGTGTTGGTTTTTTGCGCATGTTTTGAAAGTTCGTCAAAATCTACCGCCATACCAACACCAGGATGAGAAATTATGTCTATTGGATACTTGTCCATTGCCATCATAAGAGCAAGTGTGTTACGTTGTTTTGTCTTTTTGCCATTAAAACCAAGCAAGTTTGGGACATAAAATTTCCAAAATTCTTTTACGCTTTTTGCTTTTGCAAATTTATGAAAGCCAACTATGATTAAGTCAAACATCTTAACTTCGTCTTCTGTCAAATCTATATATCCATCGCTTGATATGATATTTGCTTCTACCCCAAGATATATTTTGACGCCTGTAACTTTTTGTGCATAGTCAATTTCTTCGCGCATTTTTTGGATATTTTGTTTTTGCACACCATAGAGTTTGTGTGAAAACCCGTGTTCAGTGATTGCAAGTTCGCGAAGTCCTTTTTTTTGTGCTATCATTGCATTTTCAAGTATTGTGCCAGTTGCATGCATTGCATTATGTTTGCCACTAGAATATATTGTGTGTGTATGATAATCTCCAAATAGTATCATTTAATCATCTCCAATTATTATTACTTCTTCACAAAGCCAAACTCCTGTTTCGTTAAACACACTGGTTTTTGCTAGGTTTATCAACTGCTCAACATCACTGCATTTTGCATTGCCTTTGTTCACAATAAAATTTGCGTGCAAAGTGGAAATTTGTGCTCCATTTATTTTAACACCTTTTAACCCCAAATTGTCAATTGTTTTACCGGCAATTATACCATTAGTTTTTTGAAATATACTTCCACAGTTATAACACTCTAATGGTTGTGACAATTTTCGCTTGTTAAAGTTTTCGTGACACCTAGATTTTATCTCTCTGCTATCGCCATATTCTAATTTAAGCCACACGGACAAAACTATGTAGTTTTTTTGCTTTATAAGGCTATTTCGATATGAAAAGTCAAGGTCTTTTGCTTTAATTATCCTATCCCTCTTGCCGTCAAAGATTTTTACTTTTTGTATTTTGTCTCCAATTTCTTCGCCGTATGCACCCGCATTCATGCAAACTGCTCCACCAACAGTCCCGGGAATGCCGTAACTAAACTCAAGACCTGCCAGCGAGTTTTGCACTAAAAGTTTGTTTAGAACAAATAGGTTAAGCCCACAATCTGCTTTTACAATATTTTTATTTATTGCGTAATTTGTAAGTTTTTTTGTGCAAATAATCATCCCATCAAAACCACTATCTTTGAAAATCACTTTTGAGCCGTTGCCCAAAATGTAGTATTTTATGTCGCTTTTTTGGCAAAATTTAATTGCATTTAATAATTGCTTTATTGTTTTAGGTTCAAAATAGTATTTACACTGCCCACCAATTTTTATTGTGTTGTGGCGACTTAAATCTTCGTTTTTTTTGATATTATTTTCAAGTAAAAAGTTTTTCATATATTCTTTTATGAAAAAACATTAAAAAGGTTGAAAAACATCTATTCAAAACAACATTTATGCAGTGCACTTAGTATTTCCAAAACTTTGCAACTTGCTTTTTCAACAATCAAATGTTCTTGCATTGCTTTTGAAATTTCTTTAAGGGTCGGACGAAGGGTGTCATATAGATATTTTCTTTGCGAGCTATTTATCATCAAAACAAGGTCAACTGTATCTCGCGTAATAGGTAGTTCACGTTTTTTAATTTCGTATAGCAAAGCTTTGATGAAAATGATATGCCAATCATTTGCGACTATGCCAAGTTGTTCGAATTTTGTGTCAATTTGCGACAATATTTGTCCGAGATTTTGTTTTACAAGTTTTTTGTAAAATATGTTAGAATTGAAAAAGTCTTCTATGTTATCAAATAAGATTTCGTTATTTAGGTTGTATATACCTTTGCCGTCGGTGTAGTACAATATCCCATATAGTTCTTGAGATAGATATTGTTCAATATTTTTGAATTTGTCTACTTTTTCGATAATGATAGCATTTGTGCCTTCATAGTACTTTTTTAGCATTTCAAAAACATTAAGGCATGGATATAATTCCACGCCTTTTGATAAACTTATTTTTCTTATATCATATAGCATAACATAGTTTCGGTCAGATAGAAAAATGCAATTTTTGTCCATTAGAATTCCATTCCGCCATCGTTATATGAATAGTTCGTGCTGTTGTTGGTGTTCGATTTTTTTGCACTTGCTGTTTTTTGTGCTTGGTTTTCTTCCAAAAGTTGCGCGAGTGTAAGCAACCCATTTTCTTCTGTGCATTCATTGCAAGAGAGTTCTTCTATTCTTCTATCACTGGTGTTTAATAATTTTGTTGTGTAATTTATTTCTTCAGATGTACTTTCATTATTTATACCACAAGCAATTTCATTCTGTAAATATTTTGTATCATTTCCTTTATTTAACTTATATGTCGCAAAAATTCTAAACGAATTATTACTCTTATATCCTACACAACTTGAAACAACGCTAAAATCCCATCCTTGCTGTCTGTATTCCTCCATTTTCCCAGCGTAAGAGTTAGAGTCAATTAGATACTGAGCAGAGTTGTAGTCAGCAAGAGTGTATTCGTTCTCTATAGAAGTAGATTGAGCCTTTTGTGTCATAGCATCAGATAAGGATTTTATTTCCTCATCGTAACGTCTTTCCATATCAACAGTTTTATCATTTCCATTAACCGTGAACACGCCCTGTGCATGTAACACACCCTTATAATATTTGGAATCAGCAGACGTAATATACATACTTGTAATACTTTTCAACTTATAACTAGATTTGAAATTGTTCACAAAAGTGTTCACTTCGGCTAGAGTAAGTTTTTCTTGGTCTGGAATAGTGTAGGTAAATGTGTCAGACCAATCGGAAGTAATATACTTGTCATTTTTATCGTAAGCTTGCACTTTAATTGATGAAGTTGTTTGCACTGGAACAAAATACATCGAATTGGTGTCAACTTTTTGCACAGATCCATCGACATCAACATTGTATCCATTCGCGTGTTTAACTTCACTCCAAGACAAAACTTTACTTGAGGCATCATAACTTATATCCGTTACCTTATCAAGTTTTTGTGTGTCAATTTGAGTTGTGGAAGTGTCAGTATTTTGACTTGTCGTTGTGCTTGAATCAGTTTGTGGACCAAAGCCTGAACAAGCAGTGGCAATAAAGGCAGAACCAGCAATAGCTATTACTCCTAACGCCTTTAAGATTTTTGATTTTCCTTTCATTTTTCACCTCTTGGCAATAGTTTAGCACAAATCTTTTATTTTTGCAATACACAATTTTATTTTTCTTGTGATTTGTCAAATGATGGTGCTGTATCAAAGTAGTGAGGTGTGAAATTATACAACTCACATATAACACTTAACCATCACAAAATTGTAATTTTAGTTGACTACAATTTGTAGTCCAACTCGCTTTTTTCTTGTTTTAAGAGAACACTCTATGGGGTAATACTTTTGAGACTAGCAGAATAAAGGGGACAATGTATATTAAATACACTATCCCTTTTTTATATTAGTTTCAAAATCGTTGACTATGCATTGTCTATGTTTTTTGTTATTTGCCAAGAATGATTAAACAATTTATTT
>CAYQLL010000029.1:0-9282 GCA_964418405.1 uncultured Christensenella sp.
GATATAGTGGTTTAGTGCTTTCATTGTCCGCCACTTTCTTTTTTGGACTTTTTTTGTCTAGTGATTTTGCATCAATATAGTTTACAACAAAATAAAGCACGGAAAGTCCAAGTAGTGCATATGCCATAACATTGGTTATTTGCCCAAAAAGTCCAAATATAAATATAACACCCGCCACAATCAAACTTAAGATATACTTTAACATCCCACCACGAGATAAATCGCAATTCTTTACAGTAAAGCATATGCCAAGAATTAGTCCATAGTTGCATAGCATTGAGCCAACAGAATTTCCAACCGCAAGTTCGGTTGATCCGTCTATGCTTGAAAAAATTGCAATGAGAAGTTCAGGAAGTGTTGTTGCAACACTTGCAATTGTTGCGCCAAAAACAATTTTCGGCATTTTTAGTCTTTTTGCAATGTCTTGACTGCTCTCAACAAAAACATCACCACCTTTAATTACCAAAAATAGTGAAACAATTAAAAGTAGTGATGCAATAACAATATCCATTCATTCTCCTAGTATCTTTTTTTGAAACTTAAAATTACAATTATAAGCACCAAGAACACCGCCAGTCCAATACTCCCGCTCAATATTAAGTATGACGTCATTTCTTGCATTTTTTGTTTTTCCGCACTTTCCTTGTCGTCTGTCGTTTTATTTGTATCGTCCGTATTGTCGTCTGGCGTCACTGGATCAACTGGATCAGGGTTAACTGGATCGGGGTCGGTTGGTTCAATTGCGTTACTAAAAGCAATTTTATTTGTAGTGTACACAGTTTGGTTATTATTATTCACAACAAAGTAAAGTTCGCCGTCGCCATCAAGATTTTTGGCTTTTATTTTAATGATGCCATCACTATAACTTTCAATTGCCACATCACTTTCTTCTCCATTCACAATTTTTTTGGCAATCACACTAACATTATTATAGTTATATAAGTTAAGATTGAAAGTAAGTTCAGTTTCGCCGTCTGTTATGTTTTCTATTTTTGCCCTATCTTCCATTTTTGAATAACTAAAACTATCCATAAAAACATTTGCAATTTGTTGTTGTCCGCTAGCCGTTGGATGTGGGTCGCAAGCGGAAGAAATTTTGCTTGAAATATTTACTATATCTGAAAAATCATTTATAACAATTTTTGATGCGTCGGCATTTATATATTGTTTGTATTCGTCGGCAGTAAATGTATCAAACTTCGCTTTTACATCCGCCACATAAATTTTATTATCCACCGCACTTTCTTTTATGGTTGTGTTCATTTTCTCAAGGTATTCCATTGTTATTGAAAGCATATTTCCAAAATTAGCCTTCACATCTGCCATCGATATAAAACTGGCAAGGTTTGCATTTACTGTCGCATCGTCTAAATCTAGATATAGATATGGGTTATATATTGTCATAACAACAACTTTTGCGTTTTCGTTTTTCGTTAGTGTTGGAAGTATGATGTTTGTGTAGTCATTATTGAAATTATCTAGTCCAGTTTGAAGCGTTTCTCTAAGTTCAGTTTCATTTACACCGCTTATCAAGTAGTTTGGCATAAGACTTACTGCCGCACTTAAAACATTGTTTGCACCAATGCAAAGTGTGAAAATATCTGTTTTCAAAAATTCCGCTAGATTTTCATCGCTTGTTTGATTTTCTAGTATTAGGACTAGGTCACTTGTCTTATCCCCACTGTGAGCAAAACTTTTAACATTCCCACCAAATGTCGATATAAGGTCATCACCAAAAATTTGCGAATAACATCCCTCACAAATATCGTGTACACCACTTGTATAGTTTGCATTATCTTCCAAAGTGTCGCCCGCGGAAATAGAATCGCCATATGCACGAATAACAAGTCCACTACTTTCAGCTTGGACAATTTGTCCCAAATTATTAAATATTCCCAAAGAAAATATTATTGCTAAACATAAAACCACTGATAAAACTTTTCTTCTCATAAATTTCCCCTTTATCCTAATGTAGACATTTTCTCACAAAATACCATTTTTTATCCTACTTTCATATTGTAGCAAACTTTATTACAAAATAAAAGTACAAAATCAAAATTTTTGTAAATAATCGTGTATTTTTATCGCCAAGTTTCTATCTATCCCTTTTACAAGGTTAAGCTCATCGACACTTGCCTTTTTTATGGCGTCAAATGTTTCAAATTGATTTAGTAGTGCTTCTTTTTTGACTTTCCCAAGTCCTTTTATGTCGTCTAGTGGGCTTTTGGTTTGGGTTTTGCTTCTAAGCGAGCGGTGGAAAGTTATGGCAAATCTATGTGCTTCATCACGGATGTTTTGTAGTACTCTAAGTTCACTGCTCCCGCGTTTTAACATAATTGGTTCATTAGAATATGGCGTGTACACTTCCTCAAATTGCTTGGCAAGTGAGATTATATCGCAGTCAAGTTCGCTATTTTTCAAAACTTCATAAGTCGAAGAAAGTTGACCTTTTCCGCCATCAATTACAAGAAGGTCGGGTTTTTGCGAAAAACTTACATCGTTCCCACCAAGTTCACTAATTCTCCTTGAAAGCGTTTGCATCAAACTTGCAAAATCGTTTGGAATGTTTGGCGCTTTTATCTTAAACTTTCGATACAAATTTCTTGCTGGTCTTGCAGATAAAAACACCACCATACTTGCAACTTGATTTGTTCCGCTTATGTGAGATATGTCATAACACTCAATGCGATTTGGAATGTTTTTTAGGCCAAGTTTGTCTTTTAGTTTTGTCAATGCGCCAACTGTCTTATCGTATTCTATATCTTCTTTGTATTCAATTTTGTCAAGATATTCTTTTGCGTTTAGAGTTGCCGTTTTGATTAGGTTATGTTTTACTCCTTTTTGCGGGCAAGTGATATTAAGTTTTAGTTCATCTAAAAGTCCGTTATCTATTGGAATGTTTACAAGCACTTCTTTTGGCTTTTGGTGTGCTTTGTAGTATTGCATCAAAAACTCTTGTATTGTATCACACTCGTCAATTGATGCATCAATCACACTTTGGTTTACTACTCCCAAAATTTTGCCGTGACGAATTGTAAGCACACAAATTGCACCTATTGTTCCATTGTTTACATAACTTATTGCGTCAATTTCTTTATCGCATGCAAGGTCGGCAACAACTTTTTGTTTTAGGTTTTTGACCATTTTGAGCATATCCCTTATTTCAAGCGCACGCTCAAAATTCTCACAATTTGATGCAATTTCCATCTTTTTTTGCAAAATTTTTTCAATTTTCTTGTCATTTCCACGCAAAAAGTCCATAGCACTTGCCACAATTTTTTGATATTCATCTTTGGATGTTTTTTTTGCACAAGGGGCAGAGCATAGTCCCATAGAGTAGTATAGACATGGTTTTTGCTCAGTCTTTTTAAGGTTTTGTTTGCATAGTCTTATTGGATATGCCATATTGACAATTTTGATTAGTGCATATGGACTTATTCCACTAATATATGGCCCAAAATATTTTTGCCCATCGTTTTTTATTTTTCTTACAACTTCCAAACGCGGATATTCATCTTTTGTTGTCACGCGAATGTATGGATATGCTTTGTCGTCTTTTAGAAGTATGTTATAAAAGGGCTTATATTTTTTTATTAAGTTATTTTCAAGTGCGAACGCGTCACGCTCACTTAGTGTAACAAAATATTCAAAATCGTCAACGTGCTGCACCATTGCCATAACTTTGTCTTGCTTTGGCGAATTGTTAAAATATTGGCCAACTCTGTTTTTGAGGTTTTTTGCCTTGCCAACATAAATGACTGCACCAGAAGGAGAGTGCATCACATACACTCCACTTTTTGTTGTTAAGTTTTTGAGTTTTTCGCTAATTTTTTGATTTTTCATTTATATACTTTTTAATATCTTCCAAAATTTCTCTTGCTTGTTTGTCCGTTGCATCTTTATCTTTCCCAGTCAAGAACAAATATATTTTCAGTTTTGGTTCAGTTCCACTTGGTCTAATTATAAATTCTAATTCGCCTGCCTTAAACTGTAAAAAGTTTTGCTTATCAAGTCCCGTTTTTTCGCTTTCTTGATAGTCAACAACTTCTATAATTTTGTAGCCACAAACTTCGCTTGGACTGTTTTTTCTAAGGTTATCCACAAAATCGTTCATTCTCTTTAGGCTATCTTGCCCCTTAAACATAATGCTATCGCTTTGCGAAGATATATATCCAACTTTTTCGTAGATATCGTCAAGATAATCTATGAGCGTGTCGCCCTGCTTTTTCTTTTCGTTTGCAATGTCACAAATTTTAAGCGTTGCAAAAATTCCGTCTTTATCAAAAACATTTTTTCTCACAACATAGCCACAACTTTCTTCAAAACACAAGGCAAAAGCATTTTCACCATAAGTTTGAGTTAATTCTTTTGCTTTTGTGCCAAGACTTAAAAATCCGGTTAGTGTTTTATAGACTTTTGCATTGTAACTATCACAAATTTTATCTATAAGCGGACTTGAAACAACACTTGTCACAACAAACTTATTTTTATCAAAATTACGTTTGAGAATATAATCAGCAAAAATATAACCAACTTCATTCCCAGAAAGTTTGACATACTCACCTTTATGTTTTACCATAACACCAAGTCTATCTGCATCGGGGTCAGTGGCAACAATAATATCTGCATTTTTGTGTTTCGCTTTTTTTATAGACTGTGAAAATGCCTCTACAAATTCTGGGTTTGGATATGGACATGTTGTAAAATTTCCATTACCAAACTTTTGGCATTGTGGCGTTGAAAATTTATACTTATTGTTTTTTAGCAGTCTTTTAACACAAAAATATCCAGTACCATTTAGTGGTGTGTACACAATTTTTAGAGTTTTATTTATTCTGCTTTTTTTCCCAAGAACATACAACTTTTCATACTCTTTCCCTAAAAATATAATATTTTTTGTTAATTTTTGTTGAAAAATGTCGTTATAAACTTGAATTTCATCAACTTTTTCAAAAATTTGAGATATTTTTTGTTGCACAGATTTATCAATTTGTATGCCATGTGTGTCATAAATTTTTATGCCGTTATACTTTTTGTTATTATGACTTGCAGTTATCATTACGCCAAAACTCGCCGACAAAATTCTTGTTGCAAACACGCAAAGTGGTGTTGGTGCAAAATTTTTGAATAGGTATACTTTTATACTATTTTTTTCTAGCACTTTTGCAAATATTCTTGAAAACTTTTTGCTGTTATGTCTTGTATCAAAACAAATTGTGACAGTTTGATTTTGAACATTTTGCTTTAAGTATATTGCAACACTTTGAGCAAGTTTTGCTACAGTTAGTTCATTTAGTTTGTTTGTGCCTTGCTCCATTTCTCCACGCATACCTGCCGTACCAAAAGAAAGATAACCTGAAAAATTATTATCAATATCACCATCAGTCATTCTTTTTAGTTGTTTCAAAATTCTTTCATCTTGAATGTTTTTAACATAATATTCAAAAATTTTATTCATCTTATTCTCCCTATGTTTTTAATGCAACAATGCTACCCCTTTGATATACAAAGTATTACCTAAATTTATACTAACTATTTACCCAATCGTAATCTTTTATTTCTCTTACAAGGTCTTCTTTTGTGTTATTTATTTCGCCATCAAACACACGGCTAAGTAATTCTTTAAATAGTTTTCCATAATATTTTTCTGGCATTTTTGGTTTACATTTTTTTATATCATCACCATTTACTTGCAAATCTTTAATCCTTATTGGAATATGATTGTTTGAAAGATATTTGTAGAAAAAGTTATATTTATTAAATAATATTGGGTGTTTAACAGCAACATATTTGCGAATTTCTTCAAAGTTATCATAATATTTCATAAAATACTGTTTGTTTGCAAGTCTGTTTTGTACATCAAAATATCCACTTACAATATTTATGTAATATTCTTGTTGTTTCTTTGTGAAATCAAACCCTTTGCTCGCTAGCATATAATCAAGATAGTATTCTACACACTCGGGATTGATTGCATTTATCATATCAATAAGCAGTGCTGGCATTTTTTCAAGATTATTTCGCTTTACTAAATCTAGTTTTATATATGACTTCGTAGAATAGAAAAATGACCAAAGTTGCATTGTGTTAAAATAATCAAGTGCCCTCAATGTTGCAGATTTTTTTGTCGTTGGATATTTTTTATAGCAATCCAAAATTTGCAAAAGTTCCTTTTGCTTTCGTATGCCTGTTATATCTTTGAGTCTGTAACTCATTTGATTGGCAAACCTGTAGGTTTGTTTTTCTATCTTAAAATTAAGTTCACAAGCAATTCTTATCATTCTAAGAATTCTAAGTCCATCTTTTGAAAACACAAATTCTGGTGTTTCTATTGTTCTTATCCGTCTATGCTCCAAGTCATATTGTCCTGAATATATGTCTATAATTTTGTTTTTGAGTATGCTGTAATAAAGGCAATTTATTGTAAAATCTCGTCTTTTGGCATCTTGACGAATATCATCAACAAATTTAACCAAAATAGGACAATGCTTACCAGAGTCGTCGTATTCTTCCACACGGAAAGTTGAATGCTCATAGGTTTCGCCGTCCACAGTTATCGTGACTGTGCCAAGTTTTTTATTCTTGTCTTTTACAATAAAGTTAGTGCCAGACAGGTATTCTTTTAATTTATCCGGTGTAAGTTTGCTACACAAATCTATGTCTGTGCCATAAAACCCAAGCAAGCCGTTTCTTACATATCCGCCAACAATAAAAAGCTCCGCCTTGTTTTTAAGTTTTAATGCGAGTTTAATCAAATTTTCTGGAATGTTTATTTTTTCTTGTAATTTCATATCGCTTGTATTATATCATAAGAAAAATAATATACAAAAACTTTTTTGAAAAATTTATTCGTTCGTCAAACTATAATTTTGCAAATTACAACAAAAAAGTTATACTCAAATTAAGTACAACTTCTTTCAACAATTTTGTTTATTGTTTCTCATAAATATGGTTATTGTTCACAACCACTCGTTTGACGTATTTATGACCGTGAACAATATCTACAGTCGATCTATATACATCGCCACCTGTTTTTATATCATAATTTTTTATAAACTTTGCAAAAGTTTCTGATTGAAATATTGTTGGAAAGTTTTTTATAAGTGATAAATACACATTGTCTTTTTCAGGCTTGCTATATATCTCTCTAAAACTGCCAAAGTATTTTTGATTATTGCATAATCTAATGCTTATTTCATCAAATAACTTCTCTTCTAAGTCTTCTTGCATTTGATCAAAGTACTTAACAAAGTTTTTTGCTTTTTCTTTGCTAAATAATTTGTTAATTCTCAAATATACGCAAAGTGCTTTTTTTGTATCATTTAAAATAAAATCAACCACGTGCTCAACATAATTTGCATTAATTGTCATAATTTACCTCTTTTTTAGTGTAGTATATCACACAAAAATAGTTTATGCAATAGGTATGTGTCAAAAAAATATGTCATTCCATATGATATAAATGAGGTAATGATGTGTGGGATAATTGGCTATCTTGCAAAAGATAAAAGTGACATAACAAAGTACATAATAAAATCACTAAAAAAGTTGGAATATCGTGGCTATGATAGTGCTGGAATATGTTTTTTGGAAAATACCAACTTCAGAACATACAAAAGTATTGGCGAGATTAAAAAACTTGAAGAGAAAGTTGAAAACAATATTTTATCAAATTGTGCAATTGCTCATACGCGTTGGGCAACTCATGGAAAGGTTACACTTAGTAACACCCATCCGCATACATCTAGTATTGGCAATTGGATTGTTGTGCATAATGGAATAATAGAAAACTATCTTTCACTTAAAGAAAAATTTCTAAAAGATATCAATTTTTATGGTGAAACAGATACAGAAGTTTTACCAAATCTTATGGAAAAATTTGGATTTTTTGAAACACTAAAATTGCTGGTTGGAAGTTTTGCAATTTGTGCAATAAATAAAAATACACCAAACACTTTATATATCGCAAAAAAGAATAGCCCGTTATATGTTGCAAATAGTATAAATCAAACTATGATTGCAAGTGATCCTATTGTTTTTGCAGAAAAATTTACGCATTATATCCAAGTCCCTGAGAATTGTTATGCTATAGTTACTACAAATAAGATACAATATTATAATTTTGATAACTTAGAGATTTATCCAAAATCTCAAAAACTTGGCATTTTTGAGCGTTCGGCAAATAAAGGTAAATATCCATACTTTGCGGAAAAAGAAATAAAAGAAATTCCAAAAGTTTTAACAAGTGTAATAGACAGTTACACACAAATTCCGTATCTAGATAGAATTGACGAAAAGTTTTTACAAGGTATAAATTCAATTTATCTCGTTGGTTGCGGGACTGCATATCACGCGTGCCTTATGGGAGAAAAATATATTGAAAAATTTACAGGCAAAACTTGTAAGACTTTCTTTGCAAGCGAATTTAGATATTTCCCACCCAAAATCGACAAAAAAACTCTATGTATTTTTGCAAGTCAAAGCGGAGAAACGGCTGACACAATGATGTCGCTTAAACTTGCAAAAGATCATGATGCAAAAACAATTGCACTTGTCAATGTTCCGTATTCAAGCATAGCAAAATCTTGTGATGTTATGCTTCCTCTTTGTGCAGGAATGGAAATTGCCGTCGTTTCCACAAAAGCATATAGTGCAATGTTATTTGTTTTCTTTATACTTGCAAAACATTTGGGAAATATAAAAAATGGAAAAAATAAAGAAAAAAATGCAATTAATTATCTAAAAACATTAAAAAAATGTAATTTTTTGAAAAATTTTAATACAATAAATAAATTTGTCAATTTAATAAAGGCGAGTGATAAAGTGTTTTTTATAGGAAAAGGCGAAGATTATATAACAAGTTTGGAAGCGGGACTTAAACTTAAAGAAATAACATATATCAATTGTGTGAGCATTCCAAGTGGAGAATTAAAACACGGGACACTTGCCCTTGTGGACGACAAAAGTCTTGTTTTTGTAACCGCAACAGACAGTAACACATTAGGAAAAAATCTTGCTAGTGCAAGCGAAATAAAATCTCGTGGCGGAAAAATTGTTTTAGTTACAAATTTGGAACTTTCAACAAAAAAACAAAAAGATATTGACTATATTTTTACTTTTGACAGTTGTCCAAAAGATTTATCTAGTATGCTATCTATATCTTTTTATCAATATCTTGCATACAAAACTTGTGTGAGTATGAATTTAAGTCCTGATAAACCACGAAATCTTGCCAAGAGTGTGACTGTGGAATAAAAGTAAACTATAGGAAGTAATTTTGAA
>CAYQLL010000030.1:0-8935 GCA_964418405.1 uncultured Christensenella sp.
ATAAATGCACCAAATTTTTCATAAGGTATTCCATAGCACAAATTAGTCGAGCCATTTTCTTTGGCAGGAATATCTTGAAACATTTGATATTCCATTTCGCCCATTTGTGTGTTAATTTCTTTTAGTTCAAATCTATCCATATTTAAGTTATATCATTTGATTATAGTTATGTTAATGTGCAATGAAGAAATTGGAACGATTTTTCAAATACATTCAAAATAAATGAGAAATTATATTGTTATCCATTTTTGAACGATATGACTTATACTTGTATTAATTTTTAAGGGGAGTGGTGACTTTTTGTTTGACTTTTTATGTTTTATTGTTTACTATATACACAAAGGAGGGAAATATGGCAAAGAAATCTTCAAAAAACACATTGTTTGATTTTGTTGCACTAATTTTGGCTGGTGCCGTTTTTGGTATTTTGGCAATGCCTTTCAAAATCAGTAAATTAACAGTTTTGGGCAAAGAAACAACAAGCACTTTGTCTGGTTATGATTTGCTTAATTTTGATGCAGACACTGGACTTGCCACAGTTATTTTGCTTGTGATTATTTTTGCATCAATTCTTGCACTTTTTGCACTTGTAAAATTGCTCGTTGATGAAAAAATTATATCAAACAAAACTGTTGGAAAATGTGTTAATCTTGGTTTGATTGTGTCGGCTCTTGCAGTTGTTGCAATTGCAGTTGCTGCAATGATAGTTGTTCCATCATCGTGCGAAACTCTTATTGATGGTGTTGGAACGTATGCAGGTTGGGTAGCACTTATTATCTTGCTTGTAGACGGACTTAGTGCACTCGTTTTGAGTTGGTTTGCACACAAAAACTAATTTACATAACAAAAAATACGGGTTTATTATTGGCTCGTATTTTTTGTTGATAGAAGATAACTATTTATATCCTTTGTAATAAATTTCTTTTCGCGCAACTCTCAATATAGGTATATGGTAAACAAAGCGATAAATTGAGAGTTTTTTTACAAAAGACGAGTATTGATTTTTTTGTTGACAGCATGAAATAAATATGCTAAT
Organism: uncultured Christensenella sp.; assembly: GCA_964418405.1. GTDB lineage: Bacteria > Bacillota > Clostridia > Christensenellales > UBA1242 > UBA5893. The sequence goes on from CAYQLL010000030.1 coordinate 1,037, forward strand.
ATGTGTAAGTTAAAATTTAATTAAAAGGTGAGAAAAATGAAAGCAGAAGGACATCCAAATTATCATGAAGTAACAGTGACTTGCGCTTGTGGAAACACATTTACAACAGGTTCAGCTGTTCATGGGGATACAATTAAAGTTGACATTTGCAACAAATGTCATCCATTCTTCTCTGGCAAGCAAAAGATTGTTGACGTTAGCGGAAGAGTTGATAAATTCAAAAAAACACACAACATCTAAATTATCCCAGCATCTAAAGCCACTTTTATGTGGCTTTTGTTTTTGTATTTAGTGTAGGTATTTTTTGGAAAAAGAAAAAGTAAGTTTTGTGGACGTATATACTTGGACAAAACAGCAATTAAAAAATGCTGGAATTTTTGACGCAAGCGAACTTGACTTTTTGATATGCGAGGCAATTGGTGTCAAGCGTGGAGAATTGCCACTAATTAAAGAAATTACAAAAAAGCAAAAAGAAAGCATTGAAAGTGCAACAAAAAGGCGAATTTGTGGCGAGCCAATAACCAAAATTTTTGGACGAACAGAGTTTTATGGCTACAACTTTATTGTGACAAACGACGTTTTGTCGCCAAGGCAAGAAACGGAGATTTTGGTGGAAAATGTGCTAAAATTTGCAAAAAGTGGCGACAAAATTTTAGATTTATGCACAGGCAGTGGAATTATTGCGATTAGTTTAGCAAAAAATGTTGACGCAAAAATTACTGCAAGCGACATTTCGATAAAAGCACTTGATGTTGCAAAGCAAAATGCAAACATTAATAATGTGAATATAGATTTTTTGCAATCAAATTTGTTTGAAAACTTGAAAAGTGATGAAAAGTTTGATATAGTAGTTAGTAACCCACCATATATTGCAACTAAGGATATAGATAACTTGGACAAAGAAGTAAAAGACTTCGACCCACTCTTAGCACTTGATGGCGGATGTGACGGACTAAAATTTTATAGAGAAATTATTGAAAAATGTCCAAAATTTCTGACAAGTGACGGAATGCTATTTTTGGAGATTGGATACAATCAAAAAAACGATGTAATAAATTTGCTTCAAAAAGATTTTGAAAATATTGTATGCAAAAAAGATTACCAAGGTCAAGATAGGGTAATTTTTGCAAAACTTAAACAAAAAGGAAAAGAAAAATGTTAGAACAAACAACAAAAATTAAACAAAGATATGACGAACTAACAAAGTTAGTTATAGACCCAGAAGTGATTGCGGACAACAAGACTTGGCAAAAATTGGTCAAAGAGCGAAGTGGACTTGAAGAGATTGTGGAATGCCATAACAACTTGGAAAAGTTATTAAAAAATCTAAGCGACAGTGAAAATATCGTCAAAGAAGAAAAAGACCCAGAAATGTTAGCCATTTTTAAGGAAGATATTGAAAACACAAAAAAGCAGATAAAGGAACTTAACGAAAAAATACAAATTTTGCTTCTTCCAAAAGATGAAAACGACGACAAAAACGTTATTTTGGAAGTACGTCCTGCCGCTGGTGGCGAAGAAGCATCACTTTTCGCAAACACTCTTATGAATATGTATGTTAGATATGCAGAGCGAAATGGCTGGAAAGTGGAAGTAAACGAACTTGAAGAAACCGAACTTGGTGGACTTAAAGAGTGCAGTTTGACAATAAGAGGGAAAGATGCATTTAGTAAGTTAAAATACGAAAGTGGTGTACACCGCGTGCAAAGAGTGCCAGAAACCGAGTCGCAAGGTAGAGTGCATACTTCAACTGTGACTGTTGCTGTTCTTCCTGAGATTGAAGAAGTTGATTTTGAAATACTTGACAAAGATTTAAGGGTTGACACATATAGGTCAAGTGGTGCAGGCGGGCAACATATTAACAAAACCGATAGCGCAATAAGAATGACGCACTTGCCAACGGGAATAGTTGTTACTTGCCAAGACGAAAGGTCACAAATAAAGAACAGAGAAAAGGCGATGAATATTTTGAAAGCCAAACTGTATAATTACTATAAATCTCAAATTGACAGCGAATATAGTGCCAACAGGAAAAATCAAGTTGGAACGGGGGATAGAAGCGAGAGAATTAGGACATACAACTTTCCACAAGGCAGAATCACTGACCATAGAGTTAATTTCTCAGTGTTTTCTATGGACACATTTTTAGATGGCGACCTTGAAGAAATGATTGAAGAATTGCAAAAATTTGACCAACAACAAAAACTGGAAAATTTGTCAATAAAATAATTGTTGAAAAATTGGTGTAATTATAGTAAAATATATATGAAAAAAGTGATTGAAAATTAAAAGGAGAGAGGTTATGTTGACACAGTATCAAAAGTTTTTACGCGATAACCAAGTCATAGCCCAAGGACTTATTGGAAGCTTTGGCGATGATGATAAGTACTGTGTTGCAAAAGATACAATCGACGAAATTGTAGGTGCAAAAAAACTTTTGACAGATTATCACGAACAAGATGCATTTTGCGAACTTTACACACAAGAAAATATTTATAAATTCAAATTTTTGTTTAATGTTGACAGTGTTAGCGGAAAAAGATACGCAAGTTTTTATATTCTTGAAAACTTTACTTTGTTTGGCGAGAAAAATGAACTTGTGACTTTTTTGATTGGTTTTAATGACGATGACGACGTTATGTTTTTAGATAAACTTAAAAAAGCGTTCAACCTTGTAACAAAAGACGAAAGCGAAGGAAAAGATATAAAAAATAGCGAACTTAAGTTTGAAAAACTAATAAAAGATAATAAACAAAAACAAAAAATTCTCATTAAGCAAGCAGGCACAATAAATAAAAAATATGTTGTGGATATGCTGAAAATTCTAAGAGCTTCTGGGGATAAGGGGAATGAGTTAATAAGACTTTTTAACAATAAAGTGTCTAAACTTAAAATGGATAAACTAAGTCCCGAGTATTGGAATAAACTAAAAGAAACTCTCGACGATATTTTACATAAAGAAGCAATGAACTTGCCTGAGAAATATCAAAAAATGATAAATGATATTAATCAGCAATATATTCTTTATTATGACAATATCAAAAAGGGTATTGTAATTAGCGGTCCAAGCAAAGATGATGCAAAAAAACCGATTATCCCAGCCAAAAAGAAAGGAAAAAGTGGTGGTGGCGCTAAAGCCAAGAAAAAAGGCAAAAGTGATGCAAAAGATAAAAGTAATCAGCCTAACAGTGTAAATCTACCAAGTTTTGACGAGATGAGACAAAATATTAGCAAGGAATTATACTCAAAAAAAAATACACTGACCGCTAATAGTTTAAAACAAGTACAGTGCGATGACAAAAAAGAATATAAACAAAAAGACTTGGACAAGGGATTATTTAATCAGCCTAAACTAGATTTATTAAAAAACATTTTTGATAGTGTGAATGATAAAAAAATGTGTAGTCATGATGTTCTTAAAGAACGACTTAAAAAAGAAAAAAGTGTTACACTTAATAAAGTTGATGTAAATATAAAGGGGACTGTTATTGAAAAAAAAAGTGAAGAACTTGAAATTACTATGTAATATACTATTGAAATTCATATTTTAGTGTGTTATAATATGTACATTAAAGTAGATATGGCGAAAAATGGAGGTTAAATTGTATGAGAGAAGTTGATAGAAATAGATTGTCCAGTGATATGCTTCGAGATGTAGAAGACTATGAGAGAACTCGCGAAGATGCGATTTTTTGGCTTGGCTCACATAAGAGAAAATCTTATAAAGACATTATTACAAGACTTCAATCTTCGAACATTAATTTGGTCGCATTATCAGGGGTTAAGACAGTTGATGATTGGGCACGTAGATCGAGTTTGATAAATAGTATCAACACCGATTTGGTTCCGGTAAACAACGATGACGGCGTGCTAAAATACTCTTGCTATGCACTCAAAGATACTGACACACACACATATGGGATAAGAATTCCTATGATGGAATCTTACGCATCCAAGAGAATTTTGTTTATGAACTCAAAGTGTCCTAATTACTCAAGTTTAATAAACAAAATTACTAAATCATATAACATCAAAATTGTGGAAGAATGGCCTAAAAAGGGATTGGTATATTACAAGCCTAAATTCCCTATTTTGGCAAAAATAAAGAGTGCGGGATACAAGGTTTTGAATTTGTGTCGTAAATTTTTGAAAAAAGATCAACTTGTTGAGCCTTTGAAATTTTCTGGGAAGATTATGCTCCAAGATCGTATTTATGCTGGATTGTCGATTCGCTATGTGATTTCCAATGCAGAAAAACTAACTGAAGTTTTGGATAAAATTATGAGAGTTACTGTCAATCATTTTAACAAAACTGACAAACTAGGACTAAGCAAAAAAGAGATGCTTATGGCAACGCTTTACGCAGATATTTTGATTAATAGAGCAATGGATTATGGCGACACTCAACTTAACGGAGATATTGAAGATGCACTAAAATTACAATTTTCAAATGTTCTTGCAGGGAGTAGTCCAAGTGCCGATAGTTTGGATGAAATTGCAACTTTGGGTATGAAATGTGCAATATATAACTTAAAGAAAATGGGATTGGGACTTAACGAGGTTATTAGCAATGTTAAAAATGCGGGATTTAGTTTTGCAGGGATTCCAAGCAGTTATGAAGAAGCCCTACTTGGTTACAGGGCAGTGGAAAGTGTCATTGAAGATGAAAAAGTCGTAGAAGATGATAATAAAGAAGAGAACAGTGATATTTTGAATTTTGGTGACTTTTCTCAATACTATGTAGACACAATACTTAGAGGTACTCCAATTTATAGTAATATTAAACCAAATGATGGCGAGCAAGTGTATATTGAAGATGAAAAGAAGAATGAAGTTACAGTTGAGAAAAATACTATAACAGTAACAGAAGAAAAAGTTAGGAAGTATGTTGATAATGTTATTAAAAAAGCAATGAAAAATTACTTGGGAAAGACTGTTGTTAGTAAGAGTAATTGTGCTACTTTGGGTGGTAAAGTCTATGGCAGAATTCAAAGGCGTCACCTATTTATTGAAAATATGTTTAGTTACTATGAAAATTCGAAAAAATTTGATTTAAGTGAAATTGTGGAAGATTTGAGGGCGGAACTCGAAACGGGTGGAAACTTAGATTCAAGTTATGCAAGAAGATACAGCAATTTGTTACTTAAAACAAGGGAAGAAATTATAGAATCAATATTTGAATCTGGAATTGATTATAGTGGCAAAACGGTTAGTGAGCTAGTGAATGGTTTCGCAAATGAAAAATACGGCAAGAACAGTTTTTCAACATTTATTAGTAGTGTTTTAACAAAGAGTTTGAAAGATGTTGATGATTTGAGAAAACCCACAAACTCGAGTGAGAATTTGGCTGAAAAATAAGTTTCTGCTTAGAAAAATAGGGAAAGGCAAAATCGCAAGAAAACAATTTTGTCTTTTTTTATACTTTATTTTTGGAATTGAATATATCGCAAATTTTGTGTGACACAAGGTTTGTTATTTTATTTTGAGCATACGCAAAATATTTTTTTGTGTCAACACTTTCTGGATAAGTTGCAAAGTATTCTCTTAGTGCGTATGTTGTTGCCATTCTTATATCGGTGTCAACATTTATTTTTACAATATTATACTTTGTGCAAGCGGTTTGTAGCATAGAAGCGGGTACACCTTTCGCTTTTTGGATGTTACCACCAAGAGAGTTAATATTGTCAATCGTGCGTTCATCGACACTACTTGCACCGTGAAGAACAAGCGGGAAATTTGGCAACTTATCTTGTATCTTTGACAAGATATCAAAGGCAAGTTTTGGCTTCCCAGAAAACTTGTTTATGCCATGACTTGTACCTATTGCAATTGCAAGCGAGTCAACACCGGTTAAGGCAACGAATTGTTGTGCCTCGTCTGGGGAAGTGTAAAGATTTTCAGTACTAGTGTGGTCATCTTCTGTGCCAAGCAGTCGTCCAAGTTCGCCTTCAACTTGAACATTGAACTTATGTGCATAGGTGGCAACTTGTTTTGTCAGTTTAACATTTTCCTCAAAATCTAGGTTGCTTGCGTCTATCATAACACTATCAAAACCAAGAGAAATTGCTTTTTTGCAAATTTCAAAGTCTTTGCCGTGGTCTAGGTGAAAAAATAGTGGGATAGAGTAGGTGTTTTTGGTGGCAATTATCAATTGTTTGAGATATTCGTCCCCCATATGTTTCATTGCACTTGGCGAAACGGAAACAATAACAGGCGAATTGTTTTGCTCGCACGCACTCAAAATTCCTTTCAAACTTTCAAGGTTGCAAAAATTGAATGCACCTATGGCATAGCCACGTTTCATTGCATCAAGATAAATTTCTTTTAATTTCATAGTTTTCTCCTATTTTCTATCTTAATATTTTTGACAAAATTTGTAAAACAAAATGATATAATATTTTCAATTTGAATATATATGTACTATATATGAAAAGAAGTATATATATGTTCGTTATTATATTTTTGTTTTGTGGTGTTGTAATTATGGGACATTTTGGACTAACAAAGACGCAAAAATATAATATGTGCTCGCAAATTGAGTTTGCACAATTTTATGCCCAAAACTCAAAATATGAAGCGACGATAAAAGTTGGGGAAAGAGAGAGCGTGTTTGAATTTGATGGAAAAAGCACAAACTTAGTGCAGTATGCATTGCTTGAAGTGAGTTTGGTTAGCCGAGGTGGATATGCCAAAAGTTTGGATGTTATTATTTTTGTTGCGAACAAGAAAATTTTGGCAACACTTGTGAAAAACCCGTTTAAGGAGAGTTTTATTGTAGATTTTGCCGAAAAAATTTGTGAAAGTGACGAAATTAAAATTTGGGTAAATGGAGTCGACGACAACTACACACAGTTGGATTGTGTGACGAAAGAATGGGAAAGCACATATAAAGACGCACTAGACAAAGGTTTTTGTGAGTATGAAAAATTCATTTTGCAAAAAAGGAAAAATGGCAAGAGTTGTGAGTGTTATCTAACAATAGCAAAAAATGTCGAAATAGATATATTTTTTTGGAATTTTACCATAAAAACAAGTGATTTTGACACGAAATCAATGCTACTTGATATTGATAATTTGGATGTTTTGATTAAAACATAAAAACTTGTATAATTTTGTTTGTTATGATATACTAGGCGAAAAAGAAGGTGATTTTATGCTAACAGAAACAAAGAAAATTATTGAAAATGCGTACCTTGTTGGAGTAACTTTTTCCAATAAGGAAAATGTTGAATTGTCGCTTTTGGAACTGAAAAGTTTGTGCGAAACAGCGGGCTTAGTGGTTGTTGGAAAAAATTTTCAAATGATAAGGCAAGTGACGCCCGCAACTTTAATTGGCTCTGGTAAAATTGAAGAGATAAAAAGCGAACTTGAACAAAACAATGCAAGTGTCGTGGTTTTTGATTATGAACTCTCTGGCTCGCAAGTTAGAAATTTGTCGGATATTTTTGGCGTTAAAGTTATTGACCGAATAACACTAATTTTGGATATTTTTGCACAAAGGGCAATGAGTAGGGAAGGAAAACTACAAGTTGAACTTGCACAACTAAAGTACAATTTGCCAAGACTAGCGGGAATATCTGGGACAAGTGGGAGATTTGGAGGGAGCGGTGTTGGAATGCGTGGACCTGGGGAAACAAAACTTGAACTTGACAAAAGAATTGCACAAAACAATATTTTAAGGCTTGAAAAAGAAATTGAAAGAGTTAAACAAAATAGGCAAGTGCAAAGAAAAGCAAGACAAATTAGTCAAATTTTCAAAGTTGCAATCGTGGGATACACAAACGCTGGAAAAAGTACACTACTTAATCTTATCACAAAGTCGTCAATTTATGCCGACGATAAGTTGTTTGCTACGCTTGACACAACAAGTAGGACAGTGTGGCTGGACTATGAGCATAG
>CAYQLL010000031.1:0-8822 GCA_964418405.1 uncultured Christensenella sp.
GTTTGTCAGTTGTACTTGTTAAAGTAGCATATTTTCTTGTGATAGTATATTTTCCGCTTTTTGTTTGATATGAACCGCTAACTAGCACATATTCCTTGTTTATCTCCCATTCATACAAGTTTGTCTCATTATTAAGTGTGGCCAAATTTTTGCTTGGGTCGTTTTTGGAATAGATAATGCTTTTGACCGCATTGTTTGTATCAAAGCAATATGTGTACGCTGTTTTTGAGTCTTCTTTTTTTGTTAGGGTTGAAAATGGAGTGTATGAATAACTGACCTCGCTAACTTCCAAAACTCCCTCCTCGGGTTTTGCTAAAAATTGCAATTTAAGTATTTCACCACTATCCGACAATGTTTTTTCTGTTGTTGGTATAAAGTAATGGTCTTTTTGAGATTGTTCTTCATTAATAACTGAATCTCCCATATACATTAAAAGTTGATTTTCGCCATTTTTTGAAAATACAAAATTTGTTCTGCTTGCATCTGAAGATAATCTAACTTTGTAACTTGCCGAATAGTTTGTTTGATATTCAGTTGCGCTGAGTGTACTATTGTTTCTTGCCGCATCTTGAGTAAAGAATGTGTAATCAGTGCTATCTTCAAAATTTAACGTTGTGCTATATTTGTTTGCTTCATTATTATCAATAAATGTCAATTCGCCGTTTTTATATTGTAGGACTTTTGAGTTGATTGCAGATTTAAGATAAACACTATCCACTGCAGAAATGTTCAAAATTTGGAAATAATTTGCAAATAACTCACTGTTGTTTAACACTTCGTTAAGCCATTCGTCATTGGTTTCAAATTTTCCGCCAATTGAGTTAATATTGTTAAATTTTATAACTTTACTCTTGCCAAATATAGCAGTTGCAGAAGATGATATGATATTATCGCCAGATGTTTGTTCAATCACATCTCCGACCTGTTGGAGAATTTTTCCTGGCGTCTTATCAATAACAAATGCAAAAATTTTCTCGTTTCCGGCAGTATCTGTTAGTTTGAATACATAAAGTCCCGATTGAGACAAAATGCTTGACATCGCAATCACGCTATCTGCTTTCGCTTGCATTCCGCCAGAATAGTCTACTGCTGTGTAATTGCTAACAATATTAAATTCATATTGTGACAAAATTGCATAACCCTTTGCTTCGTTGTAATATTTTTTGTAATCGTCAGATGTATAGGTTAATGAACTACGGGTGAGTGGAATGTACTTGTACTGTGCAGTTATTTTGCTCCCGCTCTGTTTGGTGTTCCAAGATAGATAAACGCTTTGACTGGTTAAAAAATCGATTTGTTTGTCAATATAGTATGTTTTGTTGTAAGAATTTTCTTTAACACTAAAAATCTGTATATTTTCAATGCTTTCCTTATCAATTGTAAAAGTTGAACTATAACTTCTATTAAGATTTTTCCCAAAATATAGTGTTGTTTTGTAATTTCCGTTTTTTGTGAAAGTCAAACCATTTGCGTCAGTTATTTCAGTATCAACATAACTACCTGAGTAGTTTTCTTGGAAAGATACAACAAGTTTTGTTTTTGCATTGAATATTGATGTCGATTGTTCTTTCTTCATAACCCTGACATCTTCTTTTGTATAGTTGCCATCATTAAGCGATTTGTTACTTTCTTGTGTTGTTATTGAAACAGAAGTTGTTGTTTTTGTGATTTCAAACAAAAACCATTGACTTCTAAGTTTTTGTGTCTCTCCGTCATTTACATCGGTTGTGTTACATAAGCCATCTGCGCCAGTCACTGTTGGTGTGTATTTGTACACAAGATTGATAAGGTATATTCCTTCTTCGGTTAACGGTGAGTTATCGTAATTTATTTTTTCGCCTGCGATATATTTTCCATCATCATCTTTCGTTAATTTCCAATATCCGCTTATTGCATTTGTGTATGTGGCATTGTCGGAATTAAATATTTCAACATTATATGTAAATTGTACAGGTGCTTGATTTGTTTTTTGAACAAAGATGTCCCCATTATTTAATTTTCCAATGAGTGTTGTTTGTCTTTCATTTTGACTTAGGGCTTGATTGTATTTTTCAACCAAGTACGAAAAGTCTGTTATTTCATTTTGCAATATGCCATTTTCGTTTATGTTTTTGAATTCTTTCAGTGTGCTTGTTTCAGTGTCGGAATAGTAAAGTTGATATCCGAAAATCTCAAGCAAGTCTTTGTGTTTGGTGGAAGTAAACTCATTGGATTTTTGTAAATTTTCAACTTTATCATTATAGCAATAAATGAAATCATAAGAAATTTCATAAACACCCAAATTATTGAATGTGATGCTAACCGTTTCATTTTCCCTATTGATGTTAACATACACAATATTGTTGTCTGTTTGGACATCTTGTCCGTCAAATTTAATTGTTTGTGTTTGTTCAGTTTTTTGGAAAGTTTTCTTTATGGAAAGTCTAATATGTTTATAGTTTACTGTCAACGATGGCAATGTATTTGACACGGTATCAACCGAACTTAGTTGGTAGTTATATTGATAATTTCTATCATATGACATAACAAGTTGTTTTTCTACCAGGTTACAGTTTGTATATGTGGCATTTACATTTTTACCATCATAATAATCACTGCTTTTTAGTGCATAAAAACTATAGGATATATTTTGTTGAGTAGATGTGCCGTCTTGTTTTTTTAATATGTATCCAATTTCAATTTCAAATTTTCCATAAGGTGCGACTCTGTCATCTGCTGTTGTAGAATTAAAAGATAAAATGAGTCTTAATGAATTCATTGTGTATGAAAGGTCTATTAAATAATTGTCTTTCAAAGTTGAGTCAACATATTCTCCATTGTACTTTATGTAAGGAGAAATAAAATCAATTGAAGAACCATCGGTCGGTTCATTCATTTGGGCAATAATTCTATTGCTTGGTCTAACATAAGCTACACTGTTGTTCTCTACAGTAGCACCGCTTGTTCCTTCTCCTTCATCTTTTATTACACTAAAAATACCACTTGAGTTTTCTGCATGGACACTGGCTGGATTTGTTGTGCAAAAAAATGTACACAGACTTAATGTTAATGCAAGAAAAACCAAAATTAAATATTTTTTATTAAATATTTTCATTATGCCACCTCATTAGTTTAATATATAATAACACATTTTTTTCTTTTTTGCCAAATATATTATTTATATTTATTAAATAATTATTTATTTTTTTATTATTTTAGTGTGTAAGTTTCAGTAAATATTAAATCTTAGAGCGAACAATCAGAATAAATAATAAATAAAGTGACCAATTAGAAATCAGGTCACTTCAAATGTAAATTAAATAAATATATTTTTAGAAATCAAAATCGTCAAACATACTAGATTTTTTGAATATTTTTGAATTTCTTGCTTTAATATCATAAAATATTGCTCGCTCGTCTAGGTGTCTGCTTGGAGCATACTCTTCCGCTGCTTTTCTTTGATCGAGTGCTGGGTTTTTGAAATATTGTGTCATTTTTGTTTTAATAGCTGGTTGCCCATAAATTTTAACAATGTTGACATCAAAAGGTAATTGCCCGAGTTCGTAAGGTTCAATTAGTGCTCTTGTTACAATTTGAGTGGAGATAGTCCTACTTTCATCTTTGTCTCCCTTATCTGATTTATTCACAGAGGTATTTTCTGTTTTTAGTGTCACTTCACCGCAAATTTTTGAAAACTCTTCTCTTGTTTTTTGGTCTTCAGTACCAATGAATATTTGAATATTACAGTTACCTTTGATTGTGTCTGCAACTTCTTTTGTGTATTTGTTGTCAAGTTGACTATACGATTGAATTGCAAGTTCAAAGAAAATTCGTCTTGATCTCGCAACAGTGATAATTGTGTCCATCTTTTCAATTTTTGGCAAGTTTGCAAACTCGTCTAGTAGGAAATACACAGGTCTTTGTAGTTGCAGGTTAGGTCTTGCACTTGCAGTGTTAATAAGTGTTTTGTACATTTGAGAAATACACATCGTTGCAATAGAGTGTCTGCTTTCTTTTTCGTCAGGTACCTTGATAAACAGCACTGTTGGTCTGTCGGTGAAATCTGCGAACGATACATCGGTTGCACTTGTACAATAACAAATACCCATATCTTGGAACACTGCAATTTTTGGTTGAAGAACACCAAGATAACTTCGTGTTGTGTTTGGTGCGTTGTTCACAACGGTGCTAGTTAGGGCAGGGACTTTGCTAAGCACATCTCTACCAGAAGTATATTGCTTCAAAGTTTTCATCATATCGTCGCCATCGACATCACGGAATGTTGCAATTTTAACAAGGTTATAAAAGTTAAATTTCTCTTTTGTCATACCGAGTTCAGGATTAAGGCTATCTTCAAGCATAGCAAGCATAAGTCCATACAAAAAGTCTTGCGCACCACGTTCCCAACCTTGGTCAGTCTTGCTTTCGACGGTTACAATTGTGCTTGCAATTTCTCTAAGTTCGTTTTCTGCTTCGTTGATCAAAAATTGTCTTTTTGCTTCCAAGTCTTGCATAAGTGCTTCTTTTGTTGGATATGCAATTTTGTCAAAGCCATACCAAATGTCGCTATATTCTTTTACAATTTCCTTAAATCCGCCAACTGCATTGGGTTTTGCACCTTTGTACACTTTCACTTCTTCTTCCAAATGATGTGCCCTTTGGTACATGACAAACGAGTTTTCCATAGGGTTCCAACGCGTTGATGAATATGGGTTTCTTAGGTCAATTGTGATAATTCTATAACCCTCCTCTCTAAGTTGAATTGAGTGGTTATTGTATAGTTCGCCTTTGGGGTCGGTTATAACCATACAAGGCTTTTCGCCACTATGAGCGTAAACGCGAATTGCGGGGTCCAAAACAAATGTTGTCTTACCTGAACCAGTTGTACCAATTATAAGTGTATGAATGGGATTATACATATTTATGTGCATTGTTCCGTTTTTGTACAAACTTCTTATCATGACGCCAGTTTTTTTAATTTTCGGCAACTGTCGCCAAGTTGTTGGCATAAAAACTGGATTGGTGAGCAGTTCGTCTTCCGTCACAAATCTCGCTTCATAGTGTTGACCCATTTCTTTACCGCTCTGTGTTTTTCCAGTGTATCCAGCACTGCTTGAACTATAATTTTTTGTGGTGGTAAGTAAATATGCCATCGCAGCCAGTATTCCAAATGCCACACAAACAATAGTTGTGGTGCTTGTAAAAATTGTTGGATTTTTGTCGCTAGTCACATATGAAATAATTAGTCCAAGTATAAATGTTACAAATACAATGAAAAAGAAATTTCTTATTTTTTTCATTTTGCCTCCCAAACCGTTTATATATTTATTGTTATTTTATCTTATTTGTAATTAAGTGTCAAATATTTTTATTAAATTGCATTTTATTTTTATTATTTAATTAAGATAAAAATAAATTAAAGTCGTATTATTAAAAGGCAAATTTGTTGATAGAAAAAAATAAAAATAATTTTTTTTGAAAAATATTAAAAAAATGTTTGTCAAAACAAAAAATATATGTTACTATTAAATCGTAAAATAAATTACAAAGCGAATAATTATTTTATTTTATGCAAATAAATAATTAAACTTAGGAGGGAATTATGAATTTATTTTTAACAAAACTCACTACATATTTGCTTGGCTTTGGAAAGTCTATGAGATTGGCAGAAGCAAAAGAACTACCAGACAACTGGAAATGGGTTGAAACAATCACTAGTGCGGTTGACTCGGTTTTGTGGCCACTTCTTATTGTTGTAGGCGCTGCTGGTACAATCTATGCTGTCGTTCTTGGTGTAAATATGGCAAGAGCAGACTCCACAGAAAAACGTGAAGAAGCAAAGAAAAGACTTATCAATGTTATCATTGGTATAGCAATCACGATTGCACTAATCTTATTCTTCAAATTGCTCACAAGCACAATAATCCCAGAACTTCTTCCAGATGTAGCGGGTGATGGCACAAGCGAAGGTTAATATTTGTGATTTCCAACTAAATAAAAAATCTAGGCTCGACTATGTCGGGCTTTCTTTTTTTGCATGCACTTTTGTAAAACTTATCAATTTTTTTATATTCACCAAAATTATTTAACAAAAAACTATGTACATTTATAAAAAAATTTGTTATAATAAAACTAAACAAGATAAAAATATCTATTAAAAGGGGAAAGATGATGATCAGTTTTTTATTAGACATTTCTGATTGGTCTGGTTTATTTGATTTTTTCAACTTTATTCCACAAATAATTTATTTTATTTTTGGTTGCTGTTTGCAAGTTATTGACTTTGCCCAACTTTTGTTTAGGAAAATTATTGGACTAGATACATATGTGTATGATGGCTCCGTTGCAGTCAATCCATTAGATTTTGGTGATGGCTCAAGTGGTGACCTTGTGCTACAAATATTTCAGAAGATTTTTCTAAATGAAGGTTTTTCCATTCTTAAGACGGCATTCATTAGTATGGTAATCTTGGGTGCTATTTTGCTAGTTATCACAACAATTGTAGCAATCATTAGAGTTGAGTATAACCCAAACAAAAAGCCAGATGGTAAAAAAGACTATGGCAAGGGTGGAATTATTTGGAATATGATAAAAGCTATTGGTGCATTTTTGGCGGTTCCTATTGTATGTTATTTTGGGATAGTTATAGGTAATATTGCGTTATATGGTATAGATCAGGCAAGTTCAACAACAAATGTAACACTAGAAACACTTGGCAGTGAACTAACAAATAATCTGAAGCCAAGTGTCACAACGACAAGCACCGGTAGTGATGGAACAACATCGTCAAGAACTGTTTCCTATGACTACTATATTGTCTTTGGTCAAAAAGCGTCAAGCAAATTTACTCCGATGTCGAGTATAGCAATGAGGACTTGCCTTATGCAAGCAAACAAGGTGAGACGTGATAGCGATTTTTATACAGTTGTTTCTGGTGGCGGTGACACGGAAGATGCAACAATGTCTTTTGGAATTTTTAATAAGTATAATCAGTCTGATCAAATTGAAAAGACAGCAACGGCAATTGACACAGTGTTTATGCTGAATGCAAGGTTGAAAACTCCACAAACAATAAACTCGGACTATAAGGCATCTGGTGTTTTTAATACGAGTGGAACAATTGAATATTTTGATAGATATGACGTTGGTTTAATTAATTATTATTATGATTTGTGGTATTTCAACTGGCCTATAGCTCTTTTGTTTATTTTGATAGTCGGTAAAATTATGATATCAATGACAGTTGGACTGCTTAGTAGGGTATATATGATATTTGGACTTTTACTTTTTAGTCCAATCGTAATTTCATTATGGCCAATTGATGGCGGGAATGCTATTGGTTCTTGGCGAAAGAAATTTGTTAGTCAGGTTCTAACAGCCTATGTTTCTGTTCTTGCATTTAATGTGTTTTACTTGATTTATCCAGTCATCAATTCTTTCTCGTTTTTTGATGTATCATCAGGAGCAATGAAAGTGTTAGATTATTTGTTCCAAGTTTTCTTCATTATGGCAGGATTTTTAACCATCAAGAAATTTGATTCAACTTTCTCGGAAATGATTGGTGGTGATAAAGAAGGCATAATGAGTTCAGGCGAAAATACTTGGAAAGATATGAAAGAAACTGGACAAAAACTTATTGATACATCCAAAGGTGCAGCAGTTGGTGCCGGCAAGGTTGCTATTGGCGCAGGCAGGATGGCAGTTGGTGCTGGTAAGGCATTTGGGAATGGCATAGCAAGTTTTTCGAGAGAAAGAAGATTGAATAGAGATATAAATAAAGCAAGACAAACAAACGCAGATATAAATGCAAAAACAAGAGATAAAGTAGTTGGTTCACGTAAATACCAAAAGAGCTTAAACGATCAGGTTGGTGCATCGATGGATCAAAAACTTCAGAACTATAACGAAATGGGCGGGCGAATGGATGCGGACCAAATTGCAGATTTGACTAGTGATGTTAAGGCTGATTGGGAGAATATGTCACAAGAACAAAGAGCATCATTTATGGCAGATGGTGAAGAATACAATGAAGATTCCGCAAGAATGAATTACTTTAGAGATAGACATAAACTAGAATCCGCACTTCTAGGAGCGGATGCAAATGAATATAATGAGTATCTCAGTAAAAACTTTACAAAAGATTACTATAATAATAATGGTACGTGGCGAAAAACTGTAACGCTTGACGAAGTGCGTAGAGATGAAACCGAGAGCATTGACGCAAAGTTAAAGAAAGATATAGATGCAACATTGAGATTGGGTAAAGCGCAAGGTGAATTTGGTGCATTCACACTAAAAAGAAAAGAAAAAGAACTTAAAGCAAGGGAGAATGCAAGACAGCGAATACCAAAACTCAAAAAGAAATTAGACAATATGGAGACCTCGGGTACGATTCTAAAGCGTTCCATGCTTAACGGTGCTAAAGATGTTGGTGGTGGTGTAGGCACAATGTTTGAAACAGTTGGGAATGTATTTTCATCAAAACCAAAGAAATAATCTAATAGTTAAAAAATTCCAAGCGAATTGTTCGCTTGGAATTTTTCGTATCAGTACACACTATAAAACAATTCATTTAGTTTGTCGTGTTGCTTGGCAATTAGAATATGCTTTGCGCTTAAAACTTGATTTTGCTTTAATATCATTTCATTGTTTTTTCCAATAATGTCTTTTGAAAGTCTTTTACCAATTAAAATATCGCTATTCACAGTAATCTTTGTGGGCATAAGTCTTTGTTTTTGCTCTTCAATTTTTGGAATATCCATAATTTTTACTGTAAGATTTTGTAGTGAGTTTTGTATTTTGTGTACTCTTGGTCTAAAACTTGCAATATGCACATTCTCGCC
>CAYQLL010000032.1:0-8738 GCA_964418405.1 uncultured Christensenella sp.
GGCAACTCGTTTCGCTTGATGGTTCAACGAAATACACCTACGCATCTACAAAACCTTCTGTCAAGGCGGGTTCAATCTTTGTTCAAAAAACATATGTTACAAGCGAAGCTTATGGCAAATGGAACTGTGTGAGTTATGATGGTAGTACTATACAAGAATATCTTAAGGGCCTTGAGACCTTTGGGGCAGAAAATGACTATGGCATAACATCTGATCCGGGATACATTGCCTTGTACGAAGATACAAATTCGGAGAACGGGAAAGTTAATGGTGACAAATTCTGGCTCTTAACTTATACTCAGGCGGACACATTCTTTCCGGGCGATACTGCAAAAAATTTTTATGACGGTGGAACAGGGGTCAGTTGGTGGGTAAGAAACAAGGATGGCACTAATGGTAATTGGGAATACGTAATGCACGATGATGGAAAAGAAACGGGCTCACCAGAGTTCAGTCATGCTGTACGCGCAGCCTTCCAACTCGCTTAAAAATCTAAAAATTAGCAATAAAAAACTCGATGTGCGAAATTTACACATCGAGTTTTTTAGTTGTTACATCTTTTCTGGGGCGTTTATAGAAATTGTTTGAAGAGCATTTTTGATTATTGTTTTCACGCAAGTAACAAATGCCATCATAGATTTTGAGTTACGTTCGTTTGTTTCGTCAACAAGTTTAATATCCGTGCTCCAAAGTGAGTGGAACAGGGAAGCAAAGTCTTTAAGATAGTCCACAATCATATTTGGTGCATATTGTTTTGCAGACGCTTGAATAACTTGTGGATATTTTGCCATAAGCACAGCAAGTTCTTTTATTTGCTTGTTGTCATTTGACATAAACCCGTCAAGGTCGCTTGGACTAAACTCATATTTCTTGCCAAACTTTGTTTCAAAATTTCTTAGCACAGAGTTTGCTCTTGCATAGGCATATTGAATGTAATATACAAGATTGTCTTTTGACTTTTCTTTGACTTTCACAAGGTCAAAGGTCATTTGTGTGTCAGGACTTTTGGATAGCATAAAAAGTTTGAGTTCGTCAACGTTGATTGCTTTTGCAACATCGCTAAGTAGCACAAAAGTGCCTTTTCGCTTTGACATTTTGAATGGTTCGCCGTTTTTTTCAAGCGCAACCATTTGACATAAAAGCACTTTAAGCGAGGCATTGTGGTCACTTATTGCATCAACTGCACTTGTAATTCTTTTCACATAACCGCCGTGGTCAGCACCAAAAATGTCGATAAGTTTTGTGTATCCGCGGTCAATTTTGTCTTTGTGGTAGGCGATATCCGATGCAAAATATGTTGTTGTGCCATCTGGACGCATAACAACTCTGTCTTTGTCGTCGCCAAAAAGTGTGGAGCGAAATAGTGTTTGGTCTTCGCCAGAGTACTTGGACTCTTCTTGTTCTTCTTCATTGGCACTTTTGCCCATTGGGGCATCAAGTTTTCCTTTGTAGATATAACTAAGTTTTTCTGTTTCGCCGTTTTCGTTTGTCACTTCAATGTATTTGTTTTCAAGAGAATTTATTGCAAGCGTGATTTTGTTATGATCCACTAGGTCAGTTTCAGACACAAAGGAATCAAACTCAAGTCCCAAAAGTTTTAGGTCGCTTTTGATTATATCTAGCATCGCTAAAACAATTTCTTTTTTGAAAAGGGAATAAAACTCTTTTTCGCTTTTATTTATATATTTGTCGCCATATTTTTGTGCAAATTTTTTTGCATAATCTACCAAATATTCACCAGGATAGCACCCTTCGGGCATATTCTCATCTTTATGGATATTAAAACACTGCTCGTACCTAAATTGCACAGACTTTACAAGTGTGCCAATTTGCACACCATAGTCGTTTATGTAGTACTCAGTTGTGACATCATAGCCCGCTTTTTGCATAAGTTTAGATATTGCAAGTCCCAAAATTGCACCACGACAATGCCCAACGTGAAGTGGGCCAGTTGGGTTGGCAGAAATAAACTCTAGTAGTACTTTTTCTTTTTTGTCGCCATTTCCAAAGTTGTCTTGCTCATAAATTAAATCTGCCAAAAAGTCTTCCCAAACTTTGTTTTTGAACACAATATTTATGTATCCGTTGACCGCTTGCGTGCTTTCAACAAAATCTAGTGTGTTAAACTTTTCGCAAAGTTCAAGGGCAATGTCTGTTGGCTTTTTTTGTAGCGTTTTTGCAAACACCATTGCAACATTTGTTGAATAGTCCGCATTTGTTTGAACTGGCGGAATTGTGAACCTTATTGCAGTTTGTAATTTTTCGTTTTGAGTGTATACATCTTTAAGGTAATTTTTTATAATATTTATTAACTCACTATCTACTTTTTTGAATAAATCCATTTTTTTCTCCGTAATTTTAATCTATTGAACCTGATGTGAAGTGTATTGTTCTTTTGCAAACTTTTTTAAGCAAGTTTTCATCACTTGTTGCAACAAGAGTTGTCACTTTTTTGTCGATAAATACCGCTTTTATTAGCGAAACAATTGAATTTTTTTGTGTGTCGTTAAGATTTTCAAAGATATCGTCAATTAGAACTATTTCAAGTTCTCGCAAATTAAGTCTTACAATTGAAATGATATATTTTGTGAACACGTCCAAATCTTTTGCTTTTGTGTTTCTAAATTTTTCAAGCCCAAAATCTATTAGGGCGGTATTTATTTTGTTTTCAATGTCAATTGGTTTCATTTTACGCATTTTGAGAACATATTTAAGATTTTCATAAACAGTTTTGTTTTCCATAAAAACAGGGACTGCGGAAATGTATCCCAAACTGACATCAGTTTGAAAATCAATTTTTTTAAGATTTATATCTTTTATATATATCTCGCCCTTGTCGTATTTTTCAAGTTTGGCAAGTACTCTAAGAAGAGTTGTTTTTCCGCTTCCTTCGTTTCCGACAAGTGCAATGCTTTCGCCCTTTTGCACATTAAAGTTGATATCATATAGCGCATAATATTCACGAATATATTTTAAGTATAAGTTTTTTATTTCAATCATAATTTTCACCTATAAATAAATATACTCTAAATTTGCAAAAATTTCAAGTAATTTACTTGCATTCTTTTGCTTTAACTATTATATTAAATTCTTTTGACACATCGAGCGTCGACAAAAGTATTGTTTTATATGTTGAAATCTCACCAACGACTGTCTTAATTGTTAAATTATACTCTTGTTCGCTATTTATGATATACGCCTTACTTACTGCGTCTTTATATATTGTGTATTCAAAATTTTTGTTTTTTGCACTTGCCATAAGTTTGCCTAGACTATAATACGTATCCTTTTGGGGCAATGAAATAGTTACGAAACTATCTAGTTCTTTTTTTATTTGGAAAGTTGCATTGTCCGTTTTGGACTTTATCCAAATATCCACGCCCAAATTCTTGTAATCTTTTTCTTCCATAAAATTAACAAAAAATGTTGAATCAGTTGACCCCGTGCTCGTAGTTTCCCAAATTGCCACGCTTTGTGCATTGCCTACATTACTGCACCCAGTGAAAATGGCAACACAAACTAACAAAACACTCATCAAAAATTTTGCGACTTTTTGCATAAAAAATACCCCTTTACAAAAGGAGTATTTCCAAATTATATCAAACTAAACATTGCACTCAATAAGTCCAAGTTCGCCGTCTTTTCTGTTATACAAAATGCAAACTTTACCCGTTTCGGCATTTAGGAAAACATAAAAGTCGTGTTCAAGGTTTTCAAGATATTCTTTCGCATCTTCCACAGTGATTGGGTCAAGATCAAATGCCTTTTTCTTGTAAATTTCTTTTTGTTTTTCTTTTGGCTTGCTTTCCAAAAATTCATAATTTTTAATATCCATCGAGGTTTTTTTGAATTTATCACGATTTTTTGAGTAATATTTTATTATTTGTCTCTCAATTTTTGGTAAAACGACATCGATGTTTTCATACATATTTTCGCCATAAGTTTCACTTCTATATATATTGCCTTTGTTTACAATGGTAAGTTCCAACTTAAAACGCTTACCTTCTTTTGCACAAACAACTTTTGCTTGTGCATCGTTTGGAAAATATCTGTCCAATTTTTCGATTTTCTTTTCAAACAATGCTCTAAGTCTTACTCCCACATCATAATTTCTTTCAACAATTTCAATTTTCATAATTTGCCTCCTACTATCGTTTTTATTATATCAAATAAAAATTTTATTGCAAAACAAAAGTTAAACATTTTTTTGAAAATTTTCATAAAATGTATTGACAAAAATAAATAATATGTATAGAATTGCAACGTATGAAAAATATTCAACAACAACAAAATAGTGCATTATTGTAAATAACCATTACAATTGTTTTGTTGTGTAATATAGGAACAATCAAAGCAAATTGATTGTTCCTTTTTTAATAAACTATTATGTTGTTGAAATTATAAAAAAGGAGAAGATATGAAAACAAAAACAGAAATATTATTCGGAGAATTTGTATTTACAGATAAAGTTCTAAAAAGATACGTAGATATTTTTACATACAAAAAGTATAAAAAAATCAAACAAGACGGGGAGAGTTTGTCTTTTGATGTTGCCAATAAAATTGCAAAGGCCATTATGAACTGGGCAAAAGATAAGGGTGCAACACACTACACTCATTGGTTTATGCCACTAAATAATCAAACGGCAGGTAAGCAAGTTTCATTTATTGAACCTAACAAGAATAACCAATTTATTGAAAAATTTTCGGCGAAAGACTTAATAAAGGGCGAAACAGATGCATCAAGTTTTCCAAATGGCGGAGAGAGAATGACTTTTGAAGCAAGGGGTTATACTGTTTGGGATTACACATCTTTAATTTTTATAAAAGAAGATAGTAACAAAAATCGTGTTGTATATATTCCAACGGCCTTTTGCTCATACAATGGCACTGCCCTTGATGAAAAGACCCCACTACTTCGTGCACTTGAAAATTTAAGTGAAAATGCCACAAAACTTGCAAATAGTTTAGGTTATAGTGATGTTAAAAAAGTAAATTTGAATGTTGGGGCAGAGCAGGAATATTTCTTGATAGATGAAAAATATTATGAAAAAAGACTTGACTTAAAAATCGTAAATAGGACACTTTTGGGAGCAAATCCACTTAAAACGCAAGAAATGTGTTCACACTATTTTGGTGCGATTGAAGATAATATCAGTTGCTTTATGAATGATGTCAACAAAACACTTTGGAGAATGGGTATAAGTGCAAAACTTCAACATAACGAAGTTGCTCCAAAACAATATGAAATCGTGCCAATCTATAATCTTGCAAACATAAGTTGCGACCAAAACCAAATAATTATGCAAACACTAGCCGACACCGCAAAAAAATATCATATGACAGCATTGCTTTGCGAAAAACCCTTTGCGAATATAAATGGCAGTGGTAAACACGCAAACTTGTCTTTGAACACCAACACAGGCATAAATGTCTTTGATTTTGACATGGATGACAAATTATTATTTTATGCATTCTTTGTTTGTATGATTTCTGCAGTTGATAAATACAATAAACTGATTAGGTTGTCCACTGCATATCGCGACAATGATCTTCGTCTTGGTGGACATGAAGCACCACCAGCAATTATATCAATATTTGCAAGCGATTATGTATTAAATGATTTGGATAACTTTCTAAATGACAATGCTACAGAAAAAAATAAAAACTTTTTGGATACAAAAGTAAAAAGTTTACCAAAAACATCAAAAGATTATTGTGATAGAAATAGAACAAGTCCATTTGCTTTTGCAGGGAACAAGTTTGAATTTCGAATGGTTGGTTCAAGTCAGTCACTCTCATTTCCTTTAACTTGTATTGCAACGTCACTTTCAAAAATTATTAGTGACCTCAATAATGAACTTGAGGAAAATGGGAAAAATAGAAAAAATGTAGTAAGTATTCTCAAAAAAATGCTAAAAAATCATAACAAAGTGATAAATAATGGCAATTGCTATGATAAAGACTGGGTCAACGAAGCAAAAAATAGGGGACTTGTTGAATACAAGGATGGAATAAGTGTATATGACACTATTCTAGATAATGATATTATCAATCTGTTTGAGACAACAAGAGTTTTAACAAAAAGTGAACTAAAATTAAGAAAACAATCACTTGAAGAAAGATATACAAAAACACTTATTTTGGAGAGTAAAACTATGATTGAAATGCTCAATAAACAAATTTTCCCAGCAATCAACAATTATATAAATTCTCTCACAAATTTTGATTTATCACAAAACAAGATAGTCTATAAAGAACTTGTCACACTTTATGAGAAACTTTTCAATTATAGCGAAGAACTTTGTAAAAATCTTGAAAAGTTTAACTTTATTGTGACAAAAGATGATAAATATCTTTTAATAAAGAGTATGAAAAATGTTCGAGATATTTATGATGAAATTGAAAAATATCTTCCATCTAATATATTAAACATTCCAACATACAATGATATTTTACTTTAACCGACTCAATTATTTTTGCATTTTTGTGTGATAAAAAACCTTATGTTTTGATATTTTTATTTTGCTTAAAAGTAAACAAAAGTGATTGATTATGTACTTTTTTTGTGCTAAAATTACTTGCATAATATAAAGGAAAAATATGATTGAACTAAAAAATATAAGTTTTAAGCAAGACAATAAAGTTATCTTGAATAATGTTAGTCTAGTTTTTGATAGTGGCATAACTGTAATCACTGGGCCAAATGGTGCAGGCAAAAGCACGCTACTAAAAATAATTATGGGCATACTTACACCAACCTCGGGTAGCGTTATATATAACGGGCAAGACATAACAAATATGTCAATAACCGAGCGCGCAAGACTTGGCTTTTCTTTTGCTTTTCAACAACCGGTGAAATTCAAAGGACTGAAAGTAAAAGACCTACTCAAAATTGCAAACCAAGAAAACACTTCACTTGTGGGTTATATGGCTAGCGTTGGACTTTGTGCAAAAGACTATCTTTATCGCGAACTAAACAGCGAACTTAGTGGCGGAGAACTAAAACGTATTGAAATTGCAAGTGTTTTGGCAAGAAAAACCAGCGTCAATATGTTTGATGAACCAGAGGCAGGCATCGACCTATGGAGTTTTTCGGGACTTGAAAAAACTTTCAAGCAATTCCAAAGCGAAAACAATTCAACAATGATACTTATCTCTCACCAAGAAAAAATGATTGAACTTGCGGACAAACTTGTACTAATTGCAAACGGCGAAGTAAAAAATGTTGGGACAAAAGACGAAGTGTTGCCAATGCTAAAAAATCAAGTGAAATCTTGCAAAGGATGTGGGGTGTAATATGGAACAAAATGAACTACTTGGCATAATAACCGAAAACGAAAAATTTGATGGCGAAGCATACAATATTAGGGCAAACGGCAAACTATACAAGCGTAATGTCACGGACGAGATAAACATTGTGTCAAAAACCGACAAAGACGGCATAGATATAATTGTAAAAGACGGAACAGTTGGCAGAGTTGCTATCCCCGTTGTTTTGACTGTTGGCAATTTAACCGACGATGTTTATAACGATTTTTTCATTGGCAAAAACTGTGATGTTGTCATTGTTGCAGGTTGCGGAATAGATAACTGCACAAGTTGCAAAAGTGAGCATAATGGCATCCATACATTTTATGTTGGGGAAAATAGCAAAGTGACCTACATTGAAAATCACTATGGACACGGCGAAAGCACTGGCAAAAAAAATATGAACCCAACAACTCTAGTTTATCTCAATGACAACAGCCAAATGATTATGAAAATCGCACAAATTGAAGGCATTGACAAAACGATAAGAACAACCAAGGCAACCCTTGGCAAAAACGCTCATCTTGTGATAAATGAAAAGGTTATGACAAATAACGCCCAAGACGCAAAAAGTGTTTTCGATATTTCTCTTGACGGTCAAGACTCATCGTGTAAAGTAACTTCAAGAGTTGTTGCAAAAGACAACTCACACCAAGAATTTGTGTCAAATATTCAAGGCAATAACAAATGTTATGCACACATTGAATGTGATGCAATTATAGTAAATAACGCTAAAGTTGGTTCAACTCCCGCAATTGTTGCAAACCACCCAGACGCAACACTTGTTCACGAGGCAACAATTGGCAAAATTGCTGGCGAGCAACTTCTAAAACTTCTCACCATGGGACTTGACGAAAAACAAGCCGAACAAGAAATCATTAGTGGCTTTTTAAGATAAAGGGAAAAAGACGAGAAAAGTGAACTGGTGACAAATAATAATCAAAAACCGCAAAACCGAAAATTCTCAAAAAATACAAGAAAATACTGAAAAATTGCCCGAAAATAATGAAATTATTAATAAAAATAACAAAAAAGACGAAAATAATTAAAAAATAAAATCTTAAAAAATGTCGCAAAAATGCGACATTTTTTTGGAGCAAGTGATGAGAATCGAACTCACGACCAAAGCTTGGGAAGCTTTTGTTTTACCACTAAACTACACCTGCAATATTTGGTGCGCCCAGAGGAGTTCGAATCCCCAACCTTTGGTTCCGTAGACCAACGCTCTATCCAATTGAGCTAACAGCGCATATTAAATTTTTTCCTTCTTCTTTTTTATATCAACAAAGTGAACAATTTAGATGAATATACAGATGAAAGCAACTGCATTTTATTAATCCAAATTACTTTCATCATTATATATCTATTAAAGCGTTTTGTCAATGAAAAGTCGTTATTTTATTTCTTCAAAATCGTACTTAGTTTCTC
>CAYQLL010000033.1:0-8425 GCA_964418405.1 uncultured Christensenella sp.
AATTAGTGCTAACGCACTTGCAAAATTAAGAATTTTGCACTTCCAGTTTGAATTACCATCAGTTTTGCTTGAAAATGACTTCGTCACTTTCAGACAAAACTTCCGATAATATGGGCATATTGACAAAACTTTCCTTTTCTGATATCATTTATCTAGTAAGTAATAAGGGGATACAATTAACAATATGAAATTTTTTAGTAAGAGAAAGGCTTTGCGCGAAGAAAACAAAAAAACAAATTCAGCAAATAAAAATCTGAACTTAACGCAAGTTGATTCTTCAGAATTTGCGAATGATGATGGCAAACAAAATTCGCAAAAGTCAAAAATTAATCGCAACAAAAAAATTATAAAATGCATATTGCTTGGAACCATAACGGTAGCTTTGGAAAGTTCAATTGTGCGAACCATTTATGCCAACAACAAGAGTTATTTTAAAAATAGTGATTCAATTTCATTAGTTGCCAAAGAACTAAGTGCAGATATGAATATTATGCAATATGATGATCAAATTTTTAGATTAAAACCAAACGATAATAGAAAAATTTCTGTATTTATTGATAGCAGTGTCCCAGCACGAACCAGCCAAATTATCCAAGAATCATTAGATTATTTTAATGATATATTTGACAAGGTTAATGATAGATTCAATTTTACACTTTCAAACAAAGCTGATTATATAGCTGATAGATTAATTCAAAAATCCACAATTAAGTTTGACTATAAAACACTTGATAATAAAACCTATGGGGTAAATTCACAATACCGTTCATTGTGGGCAGATTTGCCAGTTAAAATTTGGGCTGATAATTCCAATGATGGTAAATATTGTATAAGTTCTAAAATATCATTAAATAAAACTTATTTTGAAAATATAGATGACCAAATGCAACAATACGTAATAAGGCACGAAATACTTCACTCCTTAGGTTTTGCCGATGTTTATAACAAAAGTAACACAACAATTGACACAATAATGCACACCGATAATATGTATATTATAAACGAGTTAAGCCCTAATGATATGCGCAGAATTTATACGGCTTATTGTGATGATTATATGAATGATGACAAAACAATTAATTACGAAAAGTTAAACGAAATTAAAAATATTTTGAATAAATATGAAACCAAATATTATGACAATTTGGCACAAATTTTCAAAAAAGCCTTTAATCGCAAATGTAATAAGTTCTCTGATAATGAACTCAAAAATTTTAGTGCTAGCTACGGACTTTTAGATGTGACCATAAATGATGACGGCAAGTATGAATACATATATAACAAAAATTCGATAAACCCCAACACTCGTTTTACTGGGAACGGCAAAGTATTAAAAGGAAACGATTATGCTTTTTTGCCAAATCTTAATTTCCGTGGGACAAATGACTATTATATCGTTTTGAAAGATAATATTGGTCTTAATATCTACAACTTTTATTTGTCTAGGACAACAAATGATTATAATACATA
Organism: uncultured Christensenella sp.; assembly: GCA_964418405.1. GTDB lineage: Bacteria > Bacillota > Clostridia > Christensenellales > UBA1242 > UBA5893. Next base: position 1,471 of record CAYQLL010000033.1, read on the forward strand.
CAATACGGATATTGAATATAAGTCATTTATTGTAACTCAAAATCAAAAATCTCTAGAAACCGAGGAAAGTTTTTCGCTGTAATTAAAAAATAAGGGACAGGTGCCATAAAAAGCATTGTCCCTTATATTGAATGTATTCTTGCCAAAATACTTTTCTGCCCTAACTTTCAATTTATCTTTAAGTTTGTCATATTTTGACAACTTTTTTTACATTTCCGTTAATTTACCACTATAGTTTATTTACTTCTTCTTATAAAGATAAATAAATAAATTAATTAACTACTACACACTGGATAAACTTTAATCACCATCATTTTTTGTTTTATTCATCAAATAATTCGCTTTCAACACAAAGACATATCAAGTGATAAATTGGTAGATGATATTCCTGTATCCTATATGTTCTATTTGAAGGAACATTGATTGTTATATCAGCAATATCTTTAAGTTTCCCACCAGTTTCTCCTGTAAGTGCGATTATTTTCATTCCCATAGTTTTTGCTAACATACTTGCATATACAACATTCTTTGAATTTCCACTCGTTGAGATTGAAATCAAAACATCATCTTTTAATCCTAAAGCATTTACAAGTTGAGCAAACAGCATTTGTTCATTACAGTCATTTAAAAAGGCCGTGTTATATGCACAAAAAGAAGTTAGTGGAATAACTTTAACAGCTTGTTGCAAGTTGTCGGCAATAAAATTTCCCTCTTCCCCATAACTTTCAATTAAATTTTTGTACATTTTGTCAGGTATTTTTCTTTTTAATTCAAAAGATTTCAAAAGTTCGCCAGCAATATGTTCACAATCGGCGGCACTCCCACCATTACCACAACAAAGTATCTTATTTCTCTCTTTCAAATTTACAATCAACTCAATTGCTTTTGTTATTTGTGCATCTAGATATAATAAATTCATATGTCTTTCAAAAAATTCTTTTTTTATTTCTAATGTTCTTTGTTTCATTTTTTTCCTCCAATTATATAATCTACAGCATCAAGCAAATCATTTGCGATAAAATCACAATTAGTAATATTTTCTTCAATTTTACCTGTTCTTACAAGAATAGATTTCATATTTGCATTTTTCCCTGTTTCTATATCGACACTTGTATCCCCAATAATATAGCAGGAACTTAAATCTAAATTAAAATCTTTTTGTGCTTGTTTTATTAAACCTATTTTAGGTTTTCTACACTCACAATTTATTTTTAATTGTTTCACTTCTCCCAAAAATCCACTTTGAGGATGATGTGGACAATAATAAATTCCATCAATGTAAGCACCTTTTTCGCCAAGCAATGTTTCTATTTTATTAAAACACTCATCCACATCTTCTTTGCTGGCCTCGCCACGAGCAATAACTGGTTGATTTGACACTATAATCGCCAAATATCCACTATTATTTATTTCCTTTATTGCGTTAATCACATTTGGTAGCAACTCAATGTCTTGATGACTTTTTATAAACCCTTTATAGACATTAATTGTCCCATCCCTATCTAAAAATATTGCTTTCTGTTTATATCTTAAATTTTTGTAAGAAACAATATTGTTTTGAATATCTTTCAATGTTAAATTAAATCTTTCTACTGTTCCAACATCTTTGATATATTCACTTGACTTATAGGCAAAAACACATTTTTGTGTTACATAGTGATAAACAAAATCGTGTTCCAAATTTATTTTTTTTAATTCAGTAAAAAATTTAAGTGCTTTGGGGTTTACAATAAAAAATCCAGCATTTACCAAATTTTTGTAATAAAAATTTCTTACATTGTTTTTTAAATTTATATCCAAAACACAATCATTTTCATCTGTCACTATCAAATCACTATCATACGGATGCAAATTGGGGTGAGCAAATAAAGTAATTAGTGCATTTTTTGACTTATGAAAATCATACATCCTTTGTATGTCTATATCAAATATAGCATCTGCTGAACAAATTACAAAATCACTATTGATTTTACCTTTTAGAAAATATAATGCTCCACCTGAGTCAAGTGGTTCGTTTTCATACAAGTATGTAATACTAACCCCAAATTTTGTCCCATCACCAAAATATTGTTCAATTTTTTCATGCAAATACCCAATGCTTATAAAAATATCAGTTATTCCATTTTCTTTTAATCTATCAATTGCATATTCAAGTAATGGTTTACCTAACATTTTTACCATTGGTTTTGGTATCTCATTTCTTGTTAATTCGCTGAGTCTTGTTCCCTTCCCACCAGCAAGAATTAGTGCTTGCATATAATCTCCTTATTCAATTATCCAACTTTCAACTCCTGATTTTGAAAACTTAACAGGATACAATGTCCCATCTAATTTTTTCATTGCATCAATAAGTTGTTGTCTATTTATTGGGTTTGTGTATAACATTAAAAATCCACCACCCCCTGCGCCAGAAACCTTAACTGCTTCAGCACCATTTGACATAGCAAAATTGATTATCATTTCCAAATCTTTGTTTGAAACAATTGATGATGTTTTCTTCTTATTTTCCCATGTTTCACGCAAAATTTCAGCGAAATTTTCAATATCTCCAACCAAAACACTATCTTTCATATCAAAAGCACATTGTTTTAATACATGCATTGCATCTACTGTTTTTTCATTCTTATTTTTTGTGTTTTTGATTTGTTCATCAATAATTTTAGCCGAACTCCTACTTCTCCCATTATAATAAAGAAGTAGCGAACATTCTAATTCGTTGATGGTTTGTTTATCAATCCTAAGTGAATTTACAATAGTTTTTCCATTTTTTTTGAATTCCATTAAATTAAATCCACCAAAAACGGCACTGTATTGATCTTGTTTCCCACCGCTAAGTTTAAGGTCTTCCCTTTCTATGCTATAAGCAAGTTCTGCTTTCTTGTAATCAGAAAGTCCGAGTCCTAGCCATTTATTGAATGCTTCCAAAATCGCAACAACCATTGTTGAAGATGTTCCAAGTCCCGAACCAACAGGGGCATCATTCGAGGTACTCATAATGAATGAAAGTGGTTTTCCACCGTTATAGTCTTTAACAATCCTATTATATACACCTTTGTGAAGGATTAAATTTTCGTCAACAATATCGAAATGATCAACACTTTCGGTATCCAATGTATTATTGTTATCATATGCTACAATCTTAATACGATTATCGTTCGTTGGTACAATGGAACAATATGCATACATGCTTATTGTTGCATTAAAAACTGCACCACCATATATGCTACTATAACTCAATAAGTCTGTCCCACCTCCAGCAAGTCCGATTCTAAGTGGAGCTCTACTTCTTATTTTCATTTTTATATCTCCTTACAACTTCCCTTAATCTCTCAATAAATTGATTAGTACATTCTTCCCATGATATATACAAATCTCTACCTGCATTTTTCCCAATCTCTTTTAGTTTTTCTTTATCAATAACCGCTTGTTTAATCTTATTCGCAAAATCTTCAATGGAATTTTGAGATAAAAATCCATTGACACCATCAATAACGCCATATCCGGCACAAGAACCTTCAATAAATAAACCCGGCGTATCAAATGCTGCTGCTTCCACTTTCACCAGTCCAAAGTTATCATATAATGATGGGAATAAAAATAAATTTGCTCTTGAATATAAAAGAGGAAACATTTTCGAATCAACAAAACCAGTGAAAATTACTTCGTCATCAGTGAAATTAAGTTTGTTTTTTAATTTTGTTAATTTCCCCATATCCGAACCTTTGCCAACTGCAAAAAATTTGAATTTTATACCTTCATCTTTCAAAAGTTTTAAGCTTCGTAATATAAAATCAACTCTTTTTAATTTTTCAATTCTTCCAACATATAAAAACACCAATTCGTTTTCATCTAAATTTAATTGTTTGTTTGCTTGCTTTATGTACTCAGTTTTGTCTTCGCATTTTGGTATATTTGTTCCAAATGGTAAATATGAGATTTTCCCAGTATATCCAAACGACCTACATTGTTCCGCAACAAGTGGAGAACACACAAAAACTTCATCATATTGATTGTATGTTTTCCCCAGACTCTTCACCATTTGTTCCGCAATAAATTTTGATTTAACAATTGACCTAAAAATTGGACGCATATTTGAATGAAATGTTATAACTGCTGGTATATTTTTCTTTTTCGCAATTTTTAACATAAACTTTGCCATATTAAAAGGAGAATTGCAATGAACAATATCGAAATCTCTCGACATTATTTCATTATAAAATCTTTTATCTTTTGTTGCTTGTCCATATTGAATGTCTAGTACAGGGAAATAAAAACTTTTACATCTTTTTATTTCATATGGACTTTTATCGATATATTTTTTGTATCTTGGTGCAATCGCCAAAACATCAATTTTTTTATAGGCATTAAGACAATAGTTGTTCATACAATTTATTACACCATCAACATGTGGTAAGTATGAATCCATCCCTTCAAGTAATCTTAATTTTTGTTCTTCCATTTTATTTACCTTTTTCTTAATAAGAATATACCACAATAACAAATTAAAATCAAATACTTTAAGTGCTATTTAATTTTACTTTTCACTCACAAACAATCTATGCAAATAAATAATCTTTTTGGATTGCCTAATCAATATTAGTCGTGCAATGCTTGCGTTAGAATAAATTAATATGTAAAAAATCTAAACAACTAATATTAGTGGTTCGGATTTTTCAGATATGGTGCCGATGGACGGACTCGAACCGTCATGAAGTTGCCCTCGCAAGATTTTGAGTTTTTTATATAGTGTTTTAGTTGGTGTTATTTCATGTTATTTTTCATTAGATAAAACCTTATAAAACCCCTATAAATAAAGGGTTCTCCGCATATTGACTGATTATTTTATACCATATTTGTTATCTTTTATTCAGCCGGTGTTTTTTCGTGTTTTTGGGAAGTTTTGTGATTTTCCGTTAGAAAAATTAAAAATTTTGTCACTCTTTCTTGCAATTGTTAATTTTCGTGTGTTAATATGTATTTGTTATTAAAAACAAATTTCAAAGAGGTTGAGGAACAAACATTTTAGTTTTCTTCAACCTTTTTTGTTAAAAGGAGGAAACTATGGATAAATGGCAAAAAGAAATGCTTGAACATAATAGAAAAGTTCAAGTGGAAACAGAAAAAATAAATAATGAGGTTTTGCAAATACCAACATATTTAACCGATGAAGAAAAGAGTGCTTATGAAGAAATTGTAAAAACATTAAAAGAAAATATTAGTTATAGACTATCTCATAGTGATGCCGAACTTATTTGGCAGTATTGTCAAATTAAGATAATGCGAGATAGGGCTTGGAGGGAATACAATAAAAATCCCGACAGATACATTAGAATTGTGACAGGCATTTGCGGTGATGGAAAGACGCCAAAAGTTATGGTCAAAGAAAATGAGCATTACAAAACATTAGTTGATTGCAACAAACAACTTGAAAAAATACTAAAAGATTTAAGGCTAACACCTGAAGCAAGAGCAAAAAAGAAATATTAGAACACAAGCAAAATTTTGTTTGTGTTCTTTCGTAAGGAGAAATTTTATGGAAAAATTAAAAATTGAATATATTGATATTGAAAAATTAAATCATTATGAAAACAATTCCAAAATACACACAAAAGAGCAAATTGAGCATATTGCAAATTCAATTAAAGAATTTGGATTTAATGACCCACTAGGAATAGCAGGCGAAGATAATATTGTTTTAGAAGGCAATGGCCGTGTTGAAGCGGCAAAAATATTAGGCATAACAAAAATTCCTTGCGTTAGGCTTGACCATTTGTCAAAAGAAGAACGACAAGCCTATGTTATTGCTCACAATTCAACTAATTTAGAAACTGGGTTTGACTTAAATATTTTGCAAAAAGAAATAGACTCCTTACCAAAATATGATTTTAATAATTATGGAATAAATGAATTTAATTTTAATGTAGAAAAAACCAGCAGAGACTATTATTTGGAAATGTTAACATTAAAGAAAACTTTGATCCCTAGAGAAAATTTTAAGATGGTAGGCAAATATGATATTCCTTTAATTAAAAAGCAAAATATTGACCTTGAAAAAATTGAGTTGTTAAATTTTAATAATATTAAATACAATGATATTAAAAATATAAATAAAACTATTCAATTTTTTACATACGATTATAGGTTTGATTATGTTTATACTCACCCTTATTTAGCTATTGAAAAATTAAAGCAATATTATTGTCTATTAAGTCCAGATTATAGTTTGTATACAAATATGTCATTATCTGTTCAAATTAAAAACACTTTCAAAAATCGTTGGTGTGGAGCCTTTTTTCAGAGTATGGGATTAAAGGTTATACCTACTATTGAATGGAGTGATGAACGAAGTTTTGATTTTTGCTTTGATGGTGTTGAAAAAGGTAGTATCGTTGCTGTTAGTACATATGGGAAAAAACATTGTGAAAAAGAATTTATGAAAGGATATGATGAAATGTTGAAAAGAATTGAGCCAAGTGCTATAATATGTTACGAAAAACCATTTCCAAAAATGAAAGGCAAATTAAAAATTTTTCCATATAACCATAATGAATGGGGAGATTTACAATGATAATACAAATTCAATTATTTGGAGGTGGTGGTGGGACTAGTTGGGGAAGGAACTATTTTAATGAAATAACTCATCCTGTTGCTAGAAGTAAGGGACATAGAGAATATAAAAGTAAAGATAACAATTTCAAGTATCGATATGACCCTAAAAGAGGAAAAGATCCAGAGCATTATCACATATATAATCCAAATGGAAAATCAAACGATGATATGTATTTAGATAAAGATGGAAACCCTGCCGCTAGGCATAGCGAAGAAGCGGCATTAAGTAAGGAAGAATTTGAAAGATTAATAAACGAATTAATAAGGAGAAATTCAAAATGAAAATAAACGAATTTATTAAAGAATATAATTTTCATGATAAGCGGGCATATAGTTTTGAATTAGA